>JANYIT010000398.1 GCA_025358725.1 Chamaesiphon sp. GL140_3_metabinner_129_sub | reverse complement strand
GGCAGTAGGCGGTTAAAACCGCCTACTGCCTTCCATTCAATGATATCACCTTGCTCGTTGGCTCAGGTGTTCGGGACGAGAACTTTTAACTTGTTCATGAATACTTCTCAGCGTAACTTATCTGAGTACCCGCTTTAATCCCGTCCAACCGATCGTGATATAAGCAAATGCTAATAGTAAACTTGCCAAACTCGTTCGGAAACCAGTTTTCAACATTCTTTCGCTAGCTTGAGCCTCAGCTTTTTGTTTTTGTTTTTGGAGCTGTTGGAGGTTTTGATCTGACTCTTGGGTGATTTTTTTTGGGTCAGAGATCAACGATTCTAGTTTGGATTTTTTGGCTTGGAGATTGGCGATTAGTTCACCTTGGACTTGTCCACTTTTGAGTTCTTTGTCAATAGCGGTAATTTGTTGTTTGAGCTGCTCTTTGATTTTATCTGGACCTTGGGCATTAATTTGTTGAAGATTATTTTTAATGCCTTGTTCTAACTGAGTAACTTCGGCACTGATTTTTTTGAGTTCTTGGGCTTTGAAGTCGTTGGTTGTGACCAACTGGAATGGAATAATTAAGACAAAGATTAATCCTAAGAAGCTAGCCAGGGAAAAAGTCCCAATCCGCCATGCATTCCCCCGCTCCCCGCCATCTTCTGTTGAAACGATTTTGATCCAATCCCCAGCGACAACAAAAGCAATGCCAACTAGTGGTAACAGCCCGCGATCGACTAGTTGACTGGTAGCATAGAGCCACCATCGGTTGCCTTCTAGCACCAAATTTTCAGGTGGGAACCAGAGCATGAAAACTAGATCGATGAGAGAGGATAGAATTAATACTGCACCTGCGGTTTTGAGCGCGAGGGGGGTCAGAAAACTACTAACGGTAGGTTGCATAGTCTAAATTATTGAGATGTTAAGATGTTCACTCCGACCAGTGAGTGATGTGTAAATGCGTAGTGGAGGATCTAAAAACTTAGATTATCTTGTTTTGGGTAAGTTCCCACAATTAGGCTGTAGGGATTAGGCTTTAGGCTTGAGGAGAAGAGAATGCTCTCGTTAGTTAATTGGCAAAAATCAGGGCTTAATTGCCCAAATCTATAGGAGCTGGAGTTAAGTTTCCTAAAGCCTAAGACCTAAAGCCTAAAGCCTAAACCTTGCTAAAATCTAATTATTCAGTTTATCTGCGATCTCGATTCTTATGACACAGGAAGTTCTCGTTTATCCCGATAAACAGGTATTGGTAGAAGCTGCTTTCACTCTGATCGTGGAGCGTATTCATGAGGCTGTCTCCCAACGTCAGTCTTGTTCGATCGCGCTCTCAGGTGGTTCGACTCCGCAACCATTGTACGCCGCTCTTGCTCTTGCTGACTTACCCTGGGATCAAATTCACATCTTTTGGGGTGATGAACGCTACGTTCCGGCTAGCCATCCCGATAGTAACTATGGGATGACAAAAAAAGTCTGGCTTGATCTAGTGCCGATCCCCGCTGAAAATGTTCATCCAATGCCCACAGATTTAGCCGATCCCCAAATCGCTGCTGTGGATTACGATCGCCAGATCGTTGCTCATTTTGAGCCAGCAGCGGGGTCAATTCCAGTTTTTGATATTGTGCTGCTGGGGATGGGTGATGATGGGCATACAGCCTCTTTATTCCCCCATACGGCTGCGTTGTTAGTACTCGATCGACTGGTAACTGTCGGCGACAAAGATGGGCAACCGCGACTAACTTTTACGTTTCCACTAATCAACCAAGCTCGTAGTACGATCTTCCTCGTCTCTGGTGCCAGCAAACAGACTGCGCTAGCTGAAGTTTTCTCGCCCACTGGTGATGCAACCGCTTATCCATCGCGACAAGTTCAGCCTCAAGGCGAGTTGTTATGGCTCCTAGATGCTGCGGCTGGAGATGGATTAGTTCGATCGACTGCCCTAAAGCCTAATCCCTAAATACCCACGCCGATACTCTGGTAAAATTGAAACATGCTAAGTCTCTAAAACTTAAAAGCTAATTTTTTATGATAGTCTGTCCAAATTGTAAGCACGGCAACCCTGAAGGAGCAACTAACTGCGAAGCTTGTTATACAGCCTTGCCAGCCACAAAAGCTTGCCCAGCCTGTGGGGCATCGATTCAACTCGAAGCTACATTTTGTGGACAGTGCGGTCATAACCTGAAACCTGCGGCGCATAAATCATCGCCGATTCTGTTGCCGCCTCCGGCTACTCCAGTGATTAATCCTGATCCTGAGGCTGATAATGTTGGTTTGCCACCAACAGCATTGACAGTTCCAGCCGCAGATATTCCTGAGATCTCTAGTGAACCAGTTGTCGCGCCAGAAGTCGGGGAGATTTCCCCGACAGTCTTAGAGCCAGCTTCAACTGACCCAATTGTTGCAGAGATTGAGGTATCGTCGTTACAACTAGCTGTAGAACCAGTAACTCCTGAGGAACCAGTAACTCCTGAGCCAGCAGTAGAAACTGCGTCAACATCCGTCAGTACCCAACTGCAAACGTCAGCTCGCCAGTTACTACATCTGCAAACGAATACAATTCTAGAAATTCCGCTACATCTACAAGTGGTTCATTTGGGTAAACCTAATGATAAAACAGCTCCTGATATTGATGTCTCGGGATTTCCCAGTGCAGAAGTAGTATCGCGAATTCATGCCAACATTCGCGTAGAGGAAGAGAATTACTATCTTGAGGATGTTGGTAGTGCAAATGGTACTTACATCAACCATAATGTCTTAGCGAAGGGCAATCGCCATTTATTGTGTGTTGGAGATCGCATTGGTTTAGGTAAGGGAGATTTAGTAACTTTTATCTTCCAATCGTCTGTCTAGCAAACAATCTAGTCACATGGAAGATTTGTCAGTAGATTGGAGTTCTATGTTTTTCCTAAGCTTCTGTGAGAAAATTGGGTTTCACTTAAGTTTTTTACTTATGCCCTTACAATCAAGTACCATCTAAGATAATATTATCCGCCGCCTAAAGCTTAGATTTAGATCTGATTAATTTTTTGATTCAATTCTCACCAGCTACGATTCTCTATTCCAGAGAGGCTACGCCAATAAGTACTATTCACAATTGGATTAAGTCTGCTTAATTTAGTCCTTGTGCAAGGCATACTTAATTTCATTAGTTCAATTCTCACCAGCCGCTATCAAATATGTCCGCGATCGTCTTAAGTCTGCTTAATTCAGTGCCTGTGCAGAATTGGACATTCATGTCTGAGGATGTCATCCAGATTGGACGGGCGACGGATAACCATGTAATTTTATTTAGTGTTGTTGTTTCTCGACATCATGCTGAAATACGATGGAACGAAGTCAGCGGCTGGCAAATATTTAATATCAGTCCGAATGGAACTTACTTAGACGGCGAAGCCATTAAGACAAAAATAGTAGCAGATGGAATGATTATTCGCCTAGCGACATCGGGGCCAAAAATTCAAATCAAGTTGGACGTGGGAAGTGAAAAGTTGAAGGTTGAAAGTTGAAAGTTTAGTTGTATGCTAATTTCTGAGTTGAACTGGCATGACGAGGTAGGTCATTTTGATACCACCGAGGGGGGTGAGAATGACGGGTTCGAGTGGGCCATTGAGACTGATGGTGATTTCTTGGGTAGGCAGCGTTTTCAAGCCATCCATCAGGTATTTGATATTAAAAGCGATGTCTAAATCTTCACCAGAAATCTGTGCAGACAGGGATTCTTTGCCGTTGCCACGATCTTGACTTTCGACGGAGATATCGATCGATTGATTTGCACTATCGATGCTAAATTTTACTAAATTAGTTTGATCTGCGAGGACAGCAATCCGTTCTAGGGCACTGAGTAGTTGCTTGCGATCGGTGGTAATCTGGCGTTGAAACTGTTTGGGCAGCAGTAAGTGATAATCAGGATATTTTCCTTCTAGCGTCCGAGTCGTTAGTTTGCGATCTCCCCAACCAAATACTACCTGTCCCTGCTCCAATTGCAAGCCTAATCTGTCTCCTTCTTGACCAGATCCCAGCATTTTCTCCAGTTCCCGTAAAGCTTTAGCGGGTACAGTGACTTCAAACGATCCTTTGTGAGCGGACTCTTCTTGCGCCCCTGAGGCGATCTCGGTTGTTTCAGACTCAGTTGGGTAAACTTCAACAATGCCCAATCGATGTCCGTCAGTGGCGGCAAATTCCAATCGCTCCGGCTCAACTTTGAGATAGACTCCCGTGAGTACTTGTTTGCTTTCGTCTTGGCTACAGGCGACTAGAGACCCCTTTAAGCCATCAATGAATGCAGCAGCAGAGAGTTGATTAGTTTCGCCTTGTTCGATCGAAGGTAGTTCGGGAAATTCTTCGGCACTCATCCCCCGGACTTGATAACGACCTGAAGCCGAGGTAATTGTGACTAGATTTTCACCTGCTTCATCGTCGAGGGTAATGTCCCCACTCGGTAATTTGGCAACGATATCATTGAGCAATTTAGCAGGTAGTGTTAATGTGCCTTCCTCTTCCACTTGCGCCGTAAAACTAGTTTGAATTCCCAAGCTCAGGTCAAATCCAGTCAGCCGAATTAAGTCGGGATTTGATGTCGCTTCGATCTTAATATTCGCCAGTACTGGATGGGTAGGGCGAGTGGGGACAGCGCGACTGACTAACGATAAGTTGATATTTAGATCGTGCTGAGTGCAGACAAATTTCATGAATTAGGCTTTAGGTGTTAGGTATTAGGCTTTAGGTAGTAGGCTTTAGGCACTACCCACTATCTAGGCTTCAGAATTATACTACTTGATTTGATTGCGTACTTTGAGGATAAAAAAGTCTTGATGATTTTCTGATGGGGGGACTACACCAGCGATAATTTGTTCGATCGTGTAGCCTGCCATTTTGAGACTATCAGGGACTTGTTCGATCGGTTCGCCAGCATCCAACCATACTTCTAATAGTTCGCCAGCATCCATCTGTTCGAGCTTCATCTTTGTCCGCACAAAGTTAATCGGACAAGGTGTTCCGCGCAAGTCTAGTTGCATAATGGGTCTAGGGAGTTTAAGGGGTAGGACGTAAAAGGACGCTTGCGCCCTATTCACTTTCAACTTTCAATTTTCAACTTTCAACTACTTAAAGACATTCCCAAAAATACTGCCAATTCCCCCTTTACCGACTCTGTCGCCGCGAATTTTGGCGAGTTTTTCGAGCAGTTCGCGTTCATCAGTGCTGACTTTATTGGGAATATCAATTTGGAGCGTGAGCAAATGATCGCCGCGACTGACTTCATTGCCCAAACGAGGTACACCTTTTTGTTCTAGTTTGAGCACCGTATTTGGTTGAATCCCAGCGGGAATATTTAGCTCAGTCGGCCCATCGACAGTATTGATTTGGATATGACTACCCAGAATTGCCTGAAGATAACTAATTTTTACTTGAGAGAGGATATTAATCCCCTCGCGGCGAAATTCGGCATCTTCTTCAACATGTAAATACACATATAGATCACCTGGTGGACCACTGCGTAACCCGGCATCGCCTTCTTTGCCAATCCGCAGCTTGGTACCATTATCGACCCCTTTGGGAATCGTAATTTTGAGTTTCTTGGTTTCTTGCTTGCGTCCGGCACCATTACAAGCTTCACATTTATCTTCAATTACCTGACCATCACCATTACAAGTGGGACAGACTGATACTTGCGTAAAGTTACCAAAAGGAGTGCGGGTATTTCGTCTGACTTGTCCAGCACCGCCGCAGGTGCCACAGGTTTGGGGTTGAGATCCTGGTTTAGCTCCAGTACCTTTGCATGGGTTGCAGGCTTCGAGGTGAGGGATGCGAATTTCTTTTTCACCCCCAAAGATTGCCTCGTGAAAATCTAGCTTGAGATCGAGGCGCAAATCCTCACCTCTGGCTGGCCCATTCCGACGACGAGCGGTTTGTTGCTGTCCGCCAGCACTACCACCAAAGCCATTGAAGAAGGCATCAAAGATATCGGCAAAGCCACCCATATCGCCCACATCACCATAGCCAGGTGGAGATCCACCCCCGGAGGATACTCCTGCTTCACCAAACCGATCGTAACGAGCGCGGAGTTCTGGTTCGGAGAGGACTTCGTTGGCACGATTGATTTCTTTGAAAGTTTCTTCTGCCCCAGGCTCTCTGTTGACATCTGGGTGATATTTCCGCGCCAGTCGGCGATAGGCGCGTTTAATCTCTTCCTGGTCGGCATCTCTGGAGGTGCCAAGGATTTCGTAATAGTCGCGTGCCATAGAGAGGTTTTATCTTACAAGGAGTGTTTGGAAGCAGAATCGGGGGCAGTATAGAAATAAAATTAGTCTAACTATTGTAAAGGAATCAGTCCTTGTTGATGGAGTATTAACCGTAATTCCCTATTTTCTATTTCTGATCCCCTCAAGCCTAAAGCCTAAAACCTATTCCACTACTTCATAATCAGTAGTAGCTGTTTCATCATCATAGTCCAGGGTCAGAGTACTAGATACCTTTTTGGCTGGTGGCGGTGGTGGCGGTGGTGGCGCGGCGGCACGACTGAGCGGGGCATGTCGTTTGGTGTTGCTGTCAGAACTATTCGGCGGAGTAGAGGAGGAACTGCTGGGGATAGTGCCTTGTTGGTAGACAGCCGCACCCATTGCAAAAATCTGCTGTTGGAGCTTATCGATCGCTTGTTGGACATTTTCCAAGTTAGCTGATGGTTCGAGTAGCAACATCTGGAGTTCCTTCGCCGTGGTTTCGGCTAGCTCGCGGAGATGATCGTTGATCAGATGACCGTTGTCTTTGAGGGCAACGTCATAGGTATGGAACAATGCATCCGCTTGATTTTTTAGCTCCACTAGTTGCAGTCTGCGCCAGTCATCTTGAGCATAAGTTTCAGCTTCTTTGCGCATCCGCTCGATATCAACTTTGTTGAGTCCGCCAGTATTAGTGATGGCTACGGTTTGTTCGCGTCCGGTGCCGCGATCTTGGGCTGAGACCTTGAGAATGCCGTTGACATCAATGTCAAAAGAAACTTCAATTTTGGGCACGCCCCGAGGCGCGGGCGGGATGCCTGTGAGGAGAAACCGACCGAGGCTCTTGTTATCTTTTGCCATTGCCCGTTCGCCCTGGAGAACGTGGATTTCCACAGATGTTTGTCCGTCGGTGGCGGTCGAAAATTCTTGACCTTTGCTGGTGGGGATGGTGGTATTGCGTTCGATGATCTTGGTAAAGACTTCACCCAGAGTCTCGATCCCCAGTGACAGCGGTGTAACGTCAAGCAGCAGGACATCTTTGATATCACCACCAACAACTCCGGCTTGAACGGCTGCACCCATCGCCACAGCTTCATCAGGGTTGACAGATCGATCGAGTTCTTTGCCGCCAAAAAAGTCTTGAATAGCGCGTTGGACAGCGGGAATCCGGGTTGAACCACCGACGAGGAGGATGCGATCGATCTCCTTCGGTTGGAGATCGGAGTCCTTGAGCGCGCGTTGTAATGGTTCGAGGGTAGATTGAATTAAGGGTGCAACCATTTCCTCAAACTTAGTCCGAGTCAGCTCTATTTCCAAATGTTTGGGTCCTTGAGCATCAGCGGCGATAAAGGGCAGGTTAATCGAAGTATTCATCATGGTTGAGAGTTCGATTTTGGCTTTTTCGGCTGCTTCTCGCAACCGTTGCAGAGCCATTTTGTCCTTCAACAGATCGATGTTTTCCGTGGTACGGAAGTATTTGATCATCCAGCGGACGATTTCATTGTCAAAATCATCACCACCCAAATGATTATTGCCAGAGGTGGATTTGACTTCATAGATACCATTACCCAGTTGCAGTACAGAAACATCAAATGTGCCCCCGCCCAGATCGACTACCAGAATTTTTTGCTCGGTATTCGCTTTGTCCAATCCATAAGCCAGAGCTGCCGCAGTAGGTTCATTGATAATCCTCAATACTTCTAGTCCGGCAATTGTCCCAGCATCTTTGGTTGCTTGGCGTTGAGCATCGGTAAAATAAGCGGGCACAGTGATCACTACTTGCTCGATCGGATGTCCCAAAAAGTTTTGGGCATCTTTCTTCAGCTTTTGGAGGATCATCGCGGACACCTCTTGCGGAGTGTAGGTGCGACCGCGAATCTGAACATCGACAGTATTGTCACGCCCCTTAATACAATTGTAAGGGACACGATTGCGTTCTGTTTCTGTGTCCTCCCACCGACGACCGATAAAGCGTTTGATACTATACACGGTGTTTTCCGCATTAGTTACGCCTTGTCGTTTTGCCAGTTGCCCAACTAATTGTTCGCCACCCTTGGCAAATCCAATGATACTGGGAGTGGTCCGACCACCTTCAGAACTGGAAATGACCACTGGGATACCGCCTTCGAGGACGGAGACGCAGCTATTAGTAGTACCGAGGTCGATGCCGATGACTTTTGCCATAAGATTGAGGCAATATTTAAAGTATGCAGGAAAGGAAAATCTAGGATTGAGCTAGAGGGTAATGGCTGTCTCAAGCAGCAGATGATTGGTCTCGATCGTGATCTACGATTGAGTCAATTCGAGGCAGGGCGAAATTTATTCAATTATCAGTGGCATCAAAACTAGTCGCGTCCTCTGCTGACAACTGTTCTGGTGGTGCAGCCACTTTCACCAGAGAGTGTCGTAAAATTCGATCTCCGAGAAAGTAACCGCGTTGAAGTTCTTCCATGATGGTGCCTTCTGGGTGTTCTTCCGTCGGTTGACGCATGATTGCTTCATGCAGATTGGGATCGAATTGTTGTCCTTCTGGGCGCATGGGCGATACCCCAATTCGCTTGAGACTTTCGACTAATTGTTTGTATACGCCTTGATAGCTTTTATGAATACCCATTTCCCCATCATTTTGAGGTTTGATTTGGGTTCTGGCGCGCTCGAAGTTATCGACAACGCTCAGAAGTTCCATGATGGTGGCGCATTTAGTCCGAATTTCAATATCTTCTTTTTCTTTGCTATTACGCTTCCGGAAGTTATCAAAATCAGCAGCAATCCGCAGGTATTGGCTTTGAAAGGCATCTCTTTGATTGGAAATCTCAGTTAACTTAATTGTTAGGGACTGAAGTTCCGATTGAGAAGTCGCAGGAGGTTCAGATTCCACATTGAGCGGTGGGATCTCTGCTGGTGTAGCGGCTTCTGGTTCGATCATGGGATCGATCTTTTCAACCACTAAGTCTGGAGGAGGAGTGCCTGCTGTTTCCGCAGCGGGTTGAGGTTCGAGATTTGCTGAGGGTAGTTGCGATGAGATTGTTTCATCATCTGGACTAATTGGCTGTTGTGGGGTTTCGCTCATCGTTCATTCATTCCAGTTAACAAACTGCTAGGCAATTTCGATGTGAGTTTCTCCAGTGGAGATGCTACGAGATCGAGTGTGTGCAAGCTAATGGTCAATCTTTGAATATATACCTTAAATATATATCTGTAAGAGAGGCTAATTCAGTGAATCCGCCTTTTGAGTATAAATCTGATTTGGGTCGATCGTTCACTTTTTGAAGATTCAATTCGACTTAGGAGAGCATCAGTCAATGCAGATTATCGTCATTGGCGAATCGTTGACATCGCTAAGATTTATAGTTGGCAATCAAACCATCTGGCATTGTTAACTCAAGTTGAATGGTCTTATTACATAATGCCCAACTGATGTATCAAAAACACCATCAGTTGGGCAAGTTAATGATTCAAACAGTTCTATCTCTGATGTGAAGAGATTTCTTCGATCGAAATGAGTACATTTAGTTCAACTGTGGGAATACTGTAAAGCTAAGGAGATATCTACAGTAGCTATGACTCAATCTTCATCGCCTAAACGGGCACTGATCGTTCGCAATGACTTTTCTCCTTTCGGCAACAAGCTGATTCAAGCGGGCTATGTCAATGCGGAGCAGCTCAAACAAGCACTGGTTGACAGTCGAGCCAATAACCACCCACTGACGGAGGTTTTGGAATCCCTGACCGGGAAAACTTTGCCTGCGGAATTACAACATCAATATAAAAAACAACAGTTATTTGAACTCAAAATTGTCTATGGTTTGAATGCGGTGGATATTGCCTCCGCCAAAATCGACAAGATTCAAGTTCGGGAATTAATTAATACTTTTATCTCTGCTGATAGTTGTCGGCAACTTAAATTATTACCAATCGGTAGATTGGAAGGCGATCCGCCGATCCTCACGGTGGCGATGATCAAGCCAGACGATCTACAAGCAAAAAACGATTTAGATAAAATTCTGCGTCCCCACGGCATTGCTTGGCGCAGTGAGGTGATCGCGCCTGAAGACTATCAAAAACTCCTAGATGGTTACTTGGATGAGCGGATCCAACAGGATGAAGCGAGTAACTCCCAGAAAAATCTCAGTATCGAAATGGAAAATTTCGATGCTCCAGAGTTAGGGGGTGCCGAAGAGGAAATGAATGACGAAATTGACGTTCAAGGGGCAGAAGCTGCTCCTGTCGTTAAATTGGTCAATCAAATTCTCGCCAAAGGTTTGCTAGACAAAGTTTCGGATATTCACATCGAGCCACAGGAGGAAGGTTTAAGAGTCCGGTTTCGGAAAGATGGGGTGCTGCGCCAAACTTTCCCAATTTTACCCAAACACATTATTCCAGCAGTCATATCTCGCTTTAAAATTATTGCTGAATTGGATATCGCCGAGCGGCGTTTACCCCAAGATGGTCGGATTCGTCGGACATTTGAGGGACGAAAAGTAGACTTTCGCGTCAGTACGCTGCCTGGACGCTATGGCGAAAAAGTCTGTATGCGGATTTTGGATAACGCCTCAACCCAACTCGGTTTGGATAAGTTGATTAGCGATTTACCAACGCTGGAAATTGTGCGCGAGATGGGGAGTCGTCCGTTTGGATTGATTCTAGTTACAGGACCAACTGGTTCTGGTAAATCCACCACGCTCTACTCACTCCTGGCGGAACAGAACGATCCTGGTGTAAATATTAGTACAGCGGAAGACCCGATCGAGTATGCCCTACCTGGCATCAACCAAGTTCAGGTAATTCGCGAAAAAGGGATGAACTTTGCTTCGATCCTGCGTGCCTTCATGCGACAAGATCCTGACATCATCCTGGTCGGAGAAACCCGCGACCAAGAGACAGCTAAAACCTCGATGGAGGCTGCCTTAACTGGTCACATGGTTATGACAACGTTACACACAAATGACGCGGCTGGAGCGATTACTCGGCTCGATGAGATGGGCGTAGAACCTTTTATGGTTTCTGCTGCGCTGATTGGGGTCGTTGCACAACGACTACTACGCCGAGTTTGTGCGGAATGTCGCATTCCGTACCAGCCCACTCGGGAAGAACTCGGTCGCTTTGGATTATCGTATTCTGGCGATACTATTATCACTTTCTACAAGGCCAATGAACTGACGAGTGAAGCGATTGAATCGGCAAAAGCGTGTGGAGAACTCTGCAAAAACTGTAACGGCATTGGCTATCGTGGCCGGACTGGTGTCTATGAAGTCATGCAAATCACTGATGAACTAGCTACTCTGATCAACCAACGCGCCCCCTCTGTGTTGATCAAGGAAACCGCAGTTCAACAGGGAATGAAGACTCTACTGGCATACAGTCTTCAAATGGTTCAGGAAGGTCACACCACCCTGACAGAGGTAGAACGAGTTACCTTTACCGACTCTGGTTTGGAAGCCGAACTCAAAGCCAAACGCAAAACTACTCTAGTTTGTGTTACCTGCTCTGCCGAACTCAAACCAGAATGGCTGGATTGTCCCTACTGTATGACAGCCAGATTTGAGAATTAGAGGGGAAGGCTTTAGGTTTTTAGGACGCTTGCGTCCCCTAATCCCTAACTTATAAATCCTGCCCTAAAGCCTAAAACCTAAAACCTAAAACCTAAAGCCTAAAACCTAAAACCTAAAACCTAAAGCCTAAAACCTAAAACCTAAAACCTAAACTTATGTCCGAACTAATGATCGAAGACCTCATGGAGCAGCTCGTCGAAATGGGCGGCTCTGATATGCACATTCAAGCAGGTTCACCTGTTTATTTCCGAGTTAGCGGTAAACTCGCACCTGTTGGTGACGAACCGCTCAGTGCTCAAGATTGCCAAAAACTGATCTTTAGTATGCTGAACAATACTCAGCGCAAAGAACTCGAACAAACTTGGGAAATAGACTGTTCCTATGGAGTCAAAGGGCTAGCAAGATTTCGGGTCAACGTTTATAAAGAACGTGGCTGTTATGCTGCTTGTCTGCGGGCATTAGCTTCCAAAATTCCTAACTTCGATCAGATGGGTTTACCCGAAATCGTCAGGGAAATGAGTGGTCGTCCCAGAGGTTTGATTCTGGTCACCGGGCCGACTGGTTCTGGTAAAACTACCACAATGGCAGCGATGATCGATCTGATTAACCGGACTCGTGCCGAACATATTTTGACGATCGAAGATCCGATCGAATATGTGTTCTCCAATATCAAAAGTCTCGTCCATCAGCGACAAAAAGGTGAAGATACCAAAAGCTTTTCAAATGCGCTTAGAGGTGCCTTACGCGAAGATCCAGACGTGATTCTCGTCGGAGAATTGCGCGACTTGGAAACCATTAGTTTGGCGATTAGTGCTGCCGAAACTGGACACTTAGTTATGGCTACACTCCATACCAGCTCTGCAGCTCAGACGATCGATCGGATGCTCGATGTCTTTCCCCCCGAACAACAGCCCCAAATCCGTGCCCAGTTGTCCAACTCCCTCGTGGCTGTTTTTAGTCAAGCTCTCGTCCAGAAGAAAAAACCCAAACCTGGCGAATATGGGCGAGTCATGGTTCAAGAAATCATGATCGTCACTCCAGCAATCTCCAACCTGATTCGGGAAGGGAAAACAGCTCAAATCTACAGTGCCATCCAAACTGGAGCCAAACTAGGCATGAATACCATGGAATCGATCCTCGCCAAACACATTCGTGAAGGTACTATTTCTTTTGAAGCTGGCATCTCTAAATCCTCTCGACCAGATGAACTCCAACGCCTGATTGGAGCTACACCGATGATGGCGACTCGGAATTAGGCTTTAGGCTTCAGGATGCTTGCATCCCGCAAAGTCCGAACACCTAATCCCACGATGACCTCCTCCCCTAAAGGCGAAAGCCTAAAGCCTAAAACCTCAACAATGATACCTAACCACTAACCCCTATTTTCTAATATTATGCCAACCTTTATCGCTGAAGTCCGTGATGCCCAAGGCAATACCAAGCAAGAAAAAATTGATGCTCAAACTGTAGAGTCTGCCCGGACAAAACTCAAGAAGAAATATCAATTTATTCAAAATATTAGACCAGTTAAATCTTTTGATATCACCAAGATTAATCTGCAAGATCTCGAAGCAGCGATGAATCCAGTGACTGTGAGGGATAAAGCTGTATTCTCCCGCCAATTTGCAGCAATGGTCAATGCTGGGGTGGCGATGGTGAGATGTTTGACAGTTCTCTCCGAACAGTGCAGTAATCCCAAACTCAAGAAAGTCCTCGCCCAAGTGAGCGTCGATGTTCAACAGGGAATTAACCTCTCGGATGCCATGCGCCGACACCCAGAATGTTTTGATACGCTCTATGTCAGTATGATCCAAGCCGGAGAAGTGGGTGGGGTACTCGATGAAGTTCTCAATCGTCTTGCTAAAGTTTTAGAAGATACGTCTCGCCTCAAAAACCAAGTCAAAGGGGCAATGGCTTATCCTGTTGCTGTCGGAATTTTGGCACTGTTAGTCTTCTTGGGGATGACGATTTTCTTGATTCCGGTATTTGCAGGTATTTTCAAAGGTTTAGGGACAGAATTACCTGGATTAACACTGTTTATGTTGGGTATTAGTGGGATCTTAACTAGTTGGATGGTGATGATTCCCATCATTGTAGTTGGTGGATTAATTTTCGGTTATAACCAGTACTATAAAACTCCAATCGGTAAGTTAACAATGGATCGCTTTTTCTTGAAAATGCCGATCATTGGTGACTTGAATGAAAAGTCTGCAACTGCACGGTTCTGTCGAATTTTTGGGACACTGACTCGATCGGGTGTACCAATTTTGAACTCGCTCGATATCGTTCGTGATACTGCCGGAAATCAAGTAATTTCTAATGCGATCGAAAAATCCAAACAGGAAGTCCAACAAGGGGGAATGTTAAGCAATGCCCTCCAACGCGAAAAAGTCTTTCCACCACTAGCAATTCAAATGATTAGTATTGGTGAAGAAACTGGGGAACTAGACACCATGATGATGAAAGTTGCTGACTTCTATGAAGATGAAGTTGAACAAGCTGTTAAGGCTCTCACCAGCGTCCTCGAACCAATTATGATGGTATTCCTCGCTGGGATGGTTGCCGTAATCTTGCTCTCGATGTATTTACCCATGTTCAAAGTATTCGAGAAACTCGGTTAAAAGTTAAAAGTTAAAAGTGGAAAGTTGAAAGTGATGGTTTGATAGTGGGGAATTAAATCCCGATAGGACTAACATGGCAATTGCTATATAGCAATCCTATTTGAGTTCCTCGCAGTAACGTTAACCTGTAGGGGCGGTGCTTCATGCCCGCCCTGTAGGGTTTAAGCTTCTCAGTTAGGATCGCTATACATTAAAGATTAGTCGATATAAAAAATTAACTTTCAACTTTCAACTTTCAATTTTCAACTAATTCAACATGTCTATTAAGCCATCAGATTACGAACAACTTTTAGCTCAATATAGCAATCATACCGAAGCAGTAGAATTGCTCAAACAGTATCGTCCATATCTAGAAATGATTCCGAGCATTAGACGATCGGAAGAAAGTTTAATTACGATGCCTTTGCCTGTTGTTAAACTCCGTAAAGCAGTATTGGGACAACAAGTAAATCAATTTTCACCAATTACAGCTACCGCCAAAACCATCTTATTACCCTGCGATCTCGCTTATCTAATGTGCGATCCAGAGTGGAAAATCAAGATGGGTGGTGAGATTTTGATCTTTATCCATCGCCCTGAAGAAGATCTCTCGGATTTACTCGCTCGGTGGCGACAGACGCAAGTATTACTCGACCATGATTATGAATGGATCATGCCGCAATATTATCGTCATATTCTCAGTGAAAGTGCCGAACATCTTTATCCCTTATTTGTATTATTTGAGCAGACAGAAGATCGAATCAAACAGGGATTAATTGGGGCACATTTACCATTTGTGATTGCGACTAATCACCAACCCCATCTGGCTGAATTAATGTTACCCGATCGAGGTACAGAATTGTCAGACATCTAAAGGGGATAGAACCTAGCTGTTTAGATACCTAAATCCGCTGCAATTCTGTGAGCGCAAGCAAACCCAGAAAACGCTACCGCATTTAAACCTTGTCCTGGAAAAGTACTATCGCCCACACAATATAATTCAGGTACCGCCGTGCGATTAAAAGGCATATTTAATAATCCGGGTAACTTGCGACGTGGAATTGGCCCATAGCTACCATCAGCACGCCCTAGAAAGCGTCTGTGCGTGCGGGGAGTACCAACTTCCATAAAATCTAAACCAGCATTTAAGCCAGGGAAAATTCGCTCCAATCGATCGAGCATTACTCCCGCACGTTCCTCTTTTTTAGATTCATATTCACTCGGACTTAAACCTTCCCAATCACTCATCCAACTAGGTGTAAAAGCATGAACGATATGATGTCCTTCCGGTGCCAAACTCGGATCTAGTAAAGTGGGAATGGATACAAATATTGTCCCCTCTGGCTTCTCCATTTGTGTCCAATCTTCTAGCAATACATGATGGCACTCAGTACCCACAGGTAAGGCTGATGCATCGACACCTAAATGTAGACTCAAAAAAGCTGGAGATTTCTGATAACGCTCCTGCCATTTCTGCTCTTTCTTCGGCATTTCCTCGGCTGGTAATAGTTGCTCGAAAGTATCCCAGCGGGTTGCATTAGAAACAACTTTTTTAGCATAAAAAGTCTTCCCATTTGCTAATTTTACACCGACAGCCTTACCCTGCTCGGTAATAATTTTCGTTACCCGTGATTTATAGTGAATTTCACCGCCAAATTTAAGTAATCCCGATACTAACTTCTGGGCTATTTGTCCGACACCGCCTTTGGGATAATTAATTCCGCCATAATGTCTGTCAGAAAATACCATCCCCGCATTAATCATCGGGGTCATTTCCGCAGGTACCACTGACCAAATATAACACTCAATATCGATAAATTTTAGGACAGCAGGATCTTTAATATACTTCCGAGCAATATCTCCCACATTCAATGGTAAATACTTAACTAAACCCAGACAAGCACCAGGATGTTGAAAGAAAACACGAGTTAAATATCGCAACTCTTCCAGCGATAATAAATCCATCTGATTCAAACAGTTAAATACCTGCCAACACTCATCATAAAACTGTCTAATTCCCTTTACTTCATTTGGGAACTTAACAAACAATCCCTGTAAAAACTGCTCGTAATCTTGATGTACCTTAATATCTAACTCATCAGGTAAATGATACTGTACTTGTACCGGATCGGGAATCGTCTCGATACTTTCCCCTACCGCCGCTAATGCACGAGTCAATAAATTAGTCGTACCCTGCTTTCCAAACCCAAAAATCATCGAAGCACCGACATCAAATCGATACCCCTCTCGATCAAAATATCCCGAACTTCCCCCAGGAATCAGATACCGCTCTAACACCAATACCTTTGCACCCTTAGCCGCCAACTGAGTCGCCGTCACCAGTCCGCCAATCCCCGAACCGATGATTATGGCATCAAAAGTAGTTCTATCGCCCAGAGGCACATTAGTGTTGGTATTAGCACTCACAGTCATAAATGAATCTTAAAAAATCTAGACATCATACTCTATCCAATTTTACCCCCTATTTCAGCTAATTTTCAGTATCCACCACCATTAGAGTTGATTGTTTTTCCGGTAATCCATTCGGCATCATCTGTTGCCAACCAACCAATTAATCTGGCTGCATCTTCGGGCTTGCCCCATCTTCCTTGGGGATTGGCGGCAGGAATTAGTTTGTAAAGTTCGGCATTTGCCCAGCCTGTATCTGTCGCTCCAGGATTGACAGTATTCACGGTAATTCCTAGAGGAATTAAATGAGTGGATAAACTAAGCGTGAGTTGTTGCAATGCACCTTTTGAAGACAGCGCACCAAGAAGGGGGACTCAGAATCCGGTTCCCCCCCTTTTTTAGGGGGGCTAGGGGGGATCTTCTAGAATTTATGAGTGCTATCTTATCCTTTTAAAACATCCTCTTAACTAAACTTTCACCAACTGCTTTACCTCTACTGGAGCCGTGAGTGCTTCTTCCAATTCCGATTTACCAAGCCGTGCTTCCAGAATATTCATCACTTCCCGTCCAAAATCATTAGGATTTTCGCGGAATGCTTGAAGACAAACTTCCCCAAAAAATGAGCCTAATGGTTCAGGATTCCAGAGTAATTTTTTGGCAACCCAAGGCATATGACTCATTGGGTTATATCCTGGCTTAATCACATTATTTTTAAACGCATATTCCTCTAAATGAGTATGCGGTTGTAACCCAATAAAAAAGATTGCTGGCTCTACTTTATCGGCACCAAATATCTTTTCCATTTCGCGATGATAGGCGATCGTTTGGCGAATGGTTTCAAAGCGTTCGTCAATTACATTAAATGAGTAATTAATCGATACCATGTCATCAAATCCAGCCGCTTTGAGATCGCGACAGTTTTGTAAAACTGTGCGGAGATTATACCCCATCCGCATTTTGCGAACTAGTTCTTGCGAACCGCTGGTAATGCCAATCTCCAAATAATTCATCCCTGTTTTGACCATCAAATCGCAGAGTTCGGGAGTGAGATTGTCAGCCCGAATATAGGCTGCCCATTTAATATCTTCCATCCCACTAGCGATGATTTTTTGTAATAACTCGATCGCGTCATCCATGTACTTCCGTGCTGGGATAAACTGAGCATCTGTAAACCAGAAATTCCGAATCCCTCGATCGTAAAGTTGGCGCATTTCAGCTACAACTTCATCAGCCGGATTGATCCGCACTTGTTTACCTTCAATTACGGTATAAACACAGTAGCAACAATTGTGAGGACAACCGCGTTTTGTCTGTACACCTACATAGAAATCGCGATCCTGTAAGTAGTAGCTAAATTCTGGCCAAATTGTCTCGATATAATCATAATTACACGCCGTCTTGTCGATCGATACTGGCGGTTCATGTACCAATCCTTTGCGCGGGGCTTCGCCGACGACATAGCACCGCTCATTAGTAAGATCTTCGGATCTAATAATCTTTTCTAATAAAGCTTCCCCTTCGCCGATCGAGACGATCGCCCCATTTGGTAAACTCTTGGCTAGCTGCTCATAAAATACGCTCACTGCACCGCCCCCAACGACTAATTTAGCCGCAGGATGATATTTTTGAGCGCGTTTTAGTCCACGCTTAATTAGCGACATATTCCGCCACAACTCTGTATAGTGACTAGTTAGCATTCTTGCTCCGCCTAACGCACCCCGTAGCTTCTTGAAAGGGTTGCGATCGTAGAAAACCTCGAACGAGTTCTGGAGCGGATTCCCACCCCGTCCACCGACAGGTGCATAGATTTGGATATCTCGCCAAGAGTAGACTAATAAATCTGGCTGAAACTGATCGATCGCGTTATCTAGCGCAGTACCATAATCTAGTGGTGGTACTGCTCCCAGATCGAAGATCAGTTGCTCGACATCAGGAAACTGCTTGTGAACATGGTCTGATAAGTATACAACCCCGATCGGGAAAATCGGATTGCAGGGGAGGCGGCAATAGAGGATTCGGGTGGTCATAAATTAGGGGATAGGGGATAGGGGATAGGGGATAGGGGATAGGGGATAGGGAGAAATTAGATCCCTAAATTATTAGCTAAATATATATAGTGGTTCTACAATTTGTGGCAGCCGATTGAGGAGATCGATCTGTAATTTACCGAATAGCTCAGCCACAACCTACTATCAAAAAATTATGAATACCTTTAATATAACTTTACACAAAATTTGCGTGGAAAGGTAGCTTCAGATTGAGATGAGATCGGCATTTGCTGGAATTTGCCGGAGATCCCCAGCAAGAGCAAAAAGTAGTATAGTTTACAGCTTTGCCCTAAATAAGAGTGATACCTTAATGTTGCTAATCTTTTTCCAGGCACCAGGTGAAATAGATGATTATGCCTCACATTCTCGATCCATTACCGCAGGACAGTAGCGATCGTGAGATTTGTTGCTGCTATGTCAATAGTACCAGCCAGATCCAAGTTGCCAGAATTACCAATGTTCACAATTGGTACTTTGAACGAGTTGTTTTTCCTGGACAACGACTAATATTTGAAGCCCCTAGCTATGGCTATTTAGAAATTCATACTGGCATGATGGCAAGTTCTATTTTGTCAGATAAGATCCCTTGCCAGCAATTGATCGTACTGGGTGGAGATGAACCGCCCCCTTTCTCGATCCCAGTAGCTGCTAGTAAGCTGGAATATGCTAACAAATAATTTGATTTTGTCAATAATATTAATCGATAATTGAGTCAAAATTTAATATATTTCGATCGACATTACTAATATTTCCTGTGGCTAGTCGATCGCCGTCTAGAGAGAAATCTATAGAGCCAGCATTGTTCGCTCTATCACCGATCCCCCAGACATGGTAGAATATCTGTCAACTATAATAACCGTGTTGAAAACAAGGATTAATAAAATATGGACGCAGCACTCCTGATTGCTAAATTGCCAGAAGCATATGCCATCTTCGATCCATTAGTAGATGTTCTGCCAATCATTCCTGTATTATTCCTGGCTTTAGCCTTTGTTTGGCAAGCTGCTGTTGGTTTTCGCTAAATTTAACAATTCCTTGCCTAGTGGATTTGACACTGAGCGCAGGTTGGCAGCCAACGCCAAACTACAATTTTACGACCTGAGACATCCTCAAAACTGGGGTGTCTATTTTTTTGCCAGAGTGTAGATTTGCAGCCAAAATTTTAAGATTTGGGATTAGCTAAGTATTGAAATCAATTTGGGTATAATTATAGCTGTGCAACCCAAATCTCCGGCAATGACAAAACCTATTTTGCTTTCAACTCCACACATGGGAGATCGCGAACAACAATTCGTAACAGAAGCCTTTGAAACTAATTGGATCGCGCCAATTGGCCCTCATGTTAATGCCTTTGAGGAAGAATTCTGCCAAGTAATTGGTTCTAGCCATGCGGCGGCTGTCAGTTCTGGTACAGCGGCTTTGCATTTGGCGTTAAAACTGGTTGGTGTGGGTGTTGGCGATGAGGTATTTTGTTCTACTCTAACTTTTTCAGCTAGTGCCAATCCCATTGCTTATCTAGGTGCCAAGCCTGTCTTCATTGATAGCGATCGATTGTCTTGGAACATGGATCCTGATTTGCTGCAAGCGGCATTGGAGCAAAGAGCACAAGCAGGAAAATTACCCAAGGCGGTAATTCTTGTGCATCTATACGGACAAAGTGCCGATATCGATCCGATTCTCAAAACTTGCCAACAGTATGGAGTGCCGATGATTGAAGATGCGGCTGAAGCTCTAGGTGCGACTTATAAAGGTCGATCGCCTGGTACCTTTGGGACGATCGGTATCTTCTCATTCAATGGGAATAAAATTATCACAACTTCTGGTGGTGGAATGTTGGTTTCAGAGGATGCCAGTATCACCTCCAAAACTAAATTCTTGGCAACTCAAGCCCGCGATCCTGCGCCTCACTATCAACATTCAGAAATCGGTTACAACTACCGTCTCAGCAATGTTCTCGCTGGAATTGGACGGGGACAATTACTAGTATTGAAAGATCGAGTCGCTGCGAGACGGCGCAATTGTGAAGTTTATGAGCAGGCGCTGGGCAATCTACCTGGGATCGAGTTTATGCCAGAAGCTCCTTGGGGTAGTGCTACCCGTTGGTTGACTTGTCTGACGATCGATCCGATCGCTTTTGGGGCAGATCGAGAGCAGGTTAGATTAGCACTGGCTGAACAACAGATTGAATCCCGCCCAGTCTGGAAGCCACTCCACCTCCAACCGATCTTCCAAGATTCTGAATGCTTTGGAGGTGAGGTTGCCGAAGATTTATTCGATCGAGGACTCTGTTTGCCTTCTGGCTCCAATCTCTCTGATGAGGACTTGGATTGTGTGATTCAAGCGATTCTCAAGTGTGCTGCTTGAAATATTGCTAGGAGCGGAGATGTTTGGGTACCTTCAGGGGGTACCCTTTTTTAAAAACTAGTCCAACAAATAAGTGAATGTTCGGGGAGATGAAATAAAAAGAGATCGACGGTAAATACCACCGTAATAACACACCCTCTGGATCGATCGAGTGGCGGATAATTGAGATAGTAATTCAGTGCCGTCATTCTCCTAAAGATCGTGCCACAATCACCAGAATCCTCTTCAACGACACCTTCAGTTCCAACCACAAATGAATCTGAACCCAAGTCAGGACTAAATACCTGGACAGATCGGTTGACAGCAGGATGGAACACGGCTACAGATCGAGTGATGCAAATTTTGCCTGTGGATAAAGCAGCGCAAACAGTTGGGAAATGGTTTAGTGTTGACGAAGCTCAGGTAGCTGAGATTTTAGCCACTGTGCGCGCTCAATTACCCACCACAGAAGCTTTGTTGATCGGCAAACCCCAAGCGGGTAAAAGCTCGATTGTCCGGGGATTGACAGGGGTATCAGCGGAAATTGTCGGACAGGGGTTTCGTCCTCACACCAAATCCACCATCCGTTATAATTATCCGTCGATCGAACTGCCGTTGCTGATATTTACAGATACAGTCGGATTAGGTGATATCGATCGAGATACCAATAGCCTAATTCAGGAGCTAGTCGGCGATCTCGAAGCTGAAACCAGTCGTCCGCGAATTATCATTCTAACCGTCAAAATTAATGATTTTGCGATCGATACGCTACGGCAAATCGCCCAGGAATTACGTCAAAAATACCCGCAAATTCCCTGTTTATTAGCAGTTACTTGTCTGCATGAAGTTTATCCAGCTAGTCAAACCGATCATCCAGAACAGCCAACTAGGATCGAGTCGGTGAATCGATCCTTCACAGCGATCCAGCAGGCATTTGCAGGGCTGTTCGATCGATCTGTGTTAATTGACTTCACTTTGGCAGATGACGGCTACACGCCCGAATTTTATGGCTTAGAGACAATGCGCGAAACACTCGCTGATCTGCTCCCAGAAGCTGAAGCTAGAGCGATGTCTCAATTACTTGAAGCTGGTGCTTCGCCTAGCGGTGGAGCTTCAGGTGACAAACTTGGCAATATTTATCGTGATGTTGCGCGTCGTTATATCTTACCCTTCTCGATCGCGGCTGGAACTGTAGCGGCGATTCCGTTGCCTTTTGCTGATTTGCCTGTACTCACCGCCATTCAAGTCTCGATGGTTGGACTATTAGGAAAATTATATGGGCAAACCTTAACGCCATCCCAAGCTGGCGGCGTAGTTAGTGCGATCGCGGGTGGTTTTGTCGCTCAATTAGTCGCCCGACAATTGATTAAATTTATCCCTGGGTTTGGGAGTGTGATTTCTGCTTCCTGGGCGGCTGCTTATACGGTGGCATTGGGCGAAGGTGCCTGTGTTTATTTTGGCGATCTAATGGGTGGTAAAACACCCGATCCGCAACAAATTCAAGCCGTGATGGCAGAAGCTTTTACTAGTGCGAAGGATCGGTTTAAAGTTAGTTAAAATTTGACCGATAGCACTAGCTAGATTATTCTTACCGCTACGCTGACTTGTGGGATACTACGGCTCCTAATCCGACAATAAATACCATTGCTACTAACATTCCCAGCGGATACGATCCAAGCGAGATCAGGTATAGATAGAGTAAACATTGATGAACCCAAAAAGTTATCAAGTATCGACCATGAGGATACCGAGATTTCGATGCTAAATACCAAGATTTAATAAAGGTAAATAGCGCAAAACTACCAATGAAGAGACTAATAATAACGATCGATTCAATCCACCATTCTCTGAGGGAATATGCACTAGAGAAACAACTAAACTCTTGGGCAAGTGCAAACCAACCGATCGCCGTTAATATTAAGCTCATAAATATCGGTGAGATCAGAAACTTGACGATCGATAATACTGCATTAAAATACAACAGTACAATCAAACTGAGTCCCATCAAATTTACAACCCAAGTATTTGGGGCTATGGCTCCAATCTGATTTACAGCTACGAAATGGAGTGGTAAAGCTAAGAAAACTGCCCAATAAATTAAAATTGGTACACCGATCATTTTGCCCAGCAACATTTTGGTTGGTTTTGCTGGAGTCAGTTTCAAAATATCGATCGTGCCTTGGCGGATTTCTCGATCGAAATCTGATGCTAATAAATATATACCGCCAATTGCTAATCCTAACCAAATTTCTCGATCAAGGATCTCGCATACTCTCAACCACCAAGCGGGAGTGTCATGCTGGCTCATTCGACCAGGCAGCAACCAGGGCAGGGCTTGGGCTAGTAAAGATATCACTGTAGAGATCGCAATATTAGACATATTCAATCGGCATTTTAGTTCCCGCATTAATTGGGGATTCCAATCACCAATATGGTCTAAAAATTGATCGAACATTGTTAGATTGTTTTTAGATCTAGACGAGGATTAAATGATTCAATATCGCGTAATTTTTGGTAGAGTTCACGTTCGGCTGGGAGCAAATTTTTAGGTACAACAATTTGAATTTCGAGTAATTGATCGCCGCGTCTACCATCTTCAATCGGAAATCCTTTGCCAGCCAGTCGTAATTTTTGTCCAGCAGTAATACTTTGAGGAAGACTAATTTTAACTAATCCATCGAGAGTTGGTACTTCAACAAAACCACCTAAAACAGCCTCTGCCGGAGTGACTGGAAGTTGACAATGAACATCAACACCTTCGAGTCTGAAAAATTGATGTGGTGAAACGTTAATTTTGAGATACAGATCGCCACCAGCAATCCCTTGCCCACGCAGCCGAATTTTTTGTCCAGGCATCATCCCTGGAGGCATGTCTACCTCCAAAGATCGACCATCTTCTTGAATAGTAATCCGTTCGCGTCCACCCAAATATGCTTTATCCAATGGTAAAGTGAGTTCGGCTTCGAGGTTTTTGGGACGCGCTGGAGCAGGAGTTTGTGCAAAGGTATTGCGATTCATCGGACGATCTGTTTCTCCAGATTCACGAGAAGTTCGACGTTCGTTATTCCGAAAATTGCGAGAGGTTTGAGTTTCAGATCTGGATGTGCGCTCGTTGCTATTATTACCACTACTCGACTCTTTTTTTCGTCCTAATAGTCGATCGATAAAAGTATTAAAATCGTCACTAAATTCATCTTCATCAGCCGATCTTTCTCGAGGAGTATTCGTCGGAACTTTAGTGCGATTTTTGCGCCAGAATCCAGCAAACTTATCATACTGAGATCGTTTGGATCGATCGGATAGGATCTCATAAGCTTCACTAATATCCTTGAACTTATCCTCAGCCGCTTTATCCCCAGGGTTGAGATCTGGATGATATTTCCGCGCCAGTCGCCGAAATGATTGCTTAATATCATCAGCAGAAGCATCCCGATTCACACCCAATAGCTCGTAATAATTGCGAATATCTTGCATAGTAAGGATTAGGCTTTAGGTCTTAGGCTTTAGGTTTTAGGCAGGAGATCGAGTCTAGCAGATAGTGTTTAAGAAATGGGGTTTCGGATCGAGCAGAAAAGACAGCATCTTTTTACCCTAAAACCTAAAGCCTAAAGCCTAACCCCTAATTTAGTACCATTCATCATCTTCATCATCCCAATCATCACGAATTGGCTTGGAGCTAGGCGAGTTGGGACGACGACTAGCAGTATTATTGCTAGCTTGAGCACGACGAACTTCAGGACGTTCGGTTAATTCATCAGCATAGCGGGAATCGCGCTCATCTGGGGTGCTTGAGCGTGGATTGCTTTGACGATTATTTGGGGGAGTTGTTCTAGACTCTGACGATCTCTGGGCGCGAGGATCTGCCGTTCGACGGGATGGAGAGGATGTTGGTTCATTATTCCATCGATCCTGCTGCCGATCTTGCTGCGGTGCTTGGGGCACATCATCTAGATAATCATCATCTCGTTGACGGGATCTATCCGTAGAGGAGTTGTTACTTTGCTTGCGACGAGGATCATCATCTCGACGCGGGTTAGCAACATAACTATTCTCATCTTGACGATTAGGATATCGATCGTCACGAGTATAGCGTTCATTCTGATCATTGCTACGATTAGTTCGATAGCTTTGCTGTCCTTGCTGATCGTTATTATTGCGTGAATTAGCCTGATTACCACTGCGTCGATTTTGGGTGGATTCTCCATAGGCATCTCTGGATGAATTATAGTCTTGGTTATAATTTTGGGGTGGAGGTGCGCCCCGATCTCTAGGGTAGGCGGACGGATAGTCACTATTGCGACCATCATAGTAAAGATCGCGCTGGTTTCCGTAGGGGTTATAGGTGTCGCGATTATTATAGTTGTCGCGATAGTTATATTCATCATCATCGCCGACAAAGATATCTTTGAGCGTACCGAGGATGCCTTTATCTTCTTCCTCTGTCAGTGTTTTTACTTGACGACTAAAATCGTAAAGTGCCTCATCTAGTTCATTTTTGATTTCATCGATTAATCGCTCGTCACCATCAGCCAAAGCTTCGCGGATTTCTCTGACTAATCCTTCGATTTGTTTGCGCTGAGCATTGGCAAATTGCATCCCAAACTCAAGGGCGACTTCGCGCAGTTGACGTTCGGCTTGATAGGATAGAGCTTCGGCGCGGTTGCGTTTATCAATTTTTTCGCGTTTTTGTTTATCGCTAGCAGCAAATTGAGTTGCTTCGTCAATCATTCGCTTGACTTCGAGTTCACCCAGCGTCGATGCACCTTGGATTGTGACTGTTTGTTCGCGTCCAGTGGTGCGATCCATTGCGGTGACTTGGAGAATACCATTGGCATCGATATCTAACGAAACTTGCACTTGAGGAATCCCTTTCGGTGCGGGGGGAATCCCCGTTAGTTTAAATCTTCCTAGGGATTTATTATCATTAGCCATTTCTCGTTCGCCTTGAACGACATGGACTTCTACCATCGTTTGGTTATTTTCGGATGTCGAAAATATATCAGATTTCCGCACTGGAATCGTCGTATTGCGAGGGATAAGTTTTTTCATCACACCGCCGATGGTTTCCAGTCCGATCGACAATGGAGTCACATCGAGCAGTAAAATATCCTTAACTTCTCCAGCTAATATCCCCGCTTGAATTGCCGCACCGACAGCCACAACTTCATCGGGATTGACATTTTGATTGGGACGTTTATTAATAAAACTCCGCACCAATTCCTGTACTGCTGGCATCCGTGTCGAGCCACCAACTAAGACAATTTCATCGATATCATAAGCTGTTAATTTGGCATCGTTCATCGCCCGTTTCACCGGACCCCGGAGACGACTAATCAGATCTCCACACAGCTCCTCAAATTGAGCGCGAGTCAGCCGAGTTTCGATGTGTTTGGGGCCATCTGCGGTGGCTGTGATGAACGGGAGATTGATATCTGTCACCATCACCCCAGAGAGTTCGATTTTAGCCTTTTCAGCGGCTTCTGTCAGCCGCTGGAGCGATTGGCGTTCTTTTCTCAGATCGATATTTTCGGCGGCGAGAAATTGTTCAGCCAACCAATCAACAATTTTGCGATCGAAATCAACTCCACCCAATTGCGTATCGCCACTGGTAGACTTAACCTGAAACACCCCATCCCCAACTTCTAACACCGACACATCAAACGTACCACCACCCAAATCGAAAGCTAAAATCGTCTCGCTCCGGCGTTTATCCAACCCATATGCCAAAGAAGCCGCCGTCGGCTCATTGAGAATTCTCAGTACATCCAATCCAGCAATCTTTCCAGCATTTTTGGTCGCTTGGCGTTGGGCATCATTAAAATAAGCAGGTACGGTAATTACTGCACCAGTAACGGGTTCGCCCAAATATCTACTAGCTTCGTCCGCTAGTTTTTGCATAATCATTGCCGAAATTTCTTCAGGAGCATACTCCCGATTTTGCTTGGGGCATTTGATTTTGACATTACCATCTTCATCCTTGCGGATGGTATAGGGCACTTGCTTGGATTGGGGGCTGAGTTCGACATATTTGCGCCCCATGAAGCGTTTTACCCCATAAAAAGTATTTTGGGGATTTAATTCAGTTTGCCGCCGTGCCATCTGTCCAACTAAGCGTTCGCCGTCTTTGCTAAAACCAACGACGGAGGGAGTGGTACGCATACCTTCGGCATTGGCGATTACTACTGGTTTTCCGCCTTCCATGACAGCTACCACTGAATTGGTGGTACCCAGGTCGATGCCTACTACTTTACCCATCCGTTGTTTCCCTTAGTATGACTAATTTGTCACAAATATTGGTCTTATTTTATCCGATCAGCACGCCGTACGGGTGGGGATAGCCCTACTTAGGTCATTTGAGTTCGATGATAGTGTTTTGAAGAAGGGAGAAAGGTTAAACTGTCTTTTTTCTAATTCCAAAAGCCTAAAACCTAAAGCCTAAAGCCTAAATCCTATGAATCTTGACGAACAAGTAAAAAAATTAATTGATGGTGCGCCAGATGTGGAGAGTCGCCAGAGCGTAATGGAGATCGCTCCAATCTTACAACAGGCGGCAGCAACATTACCCCAGACGACATATTATATCTGTCAAAGTCAGCAGGGTGAATCCGTCATCACGACTCTGCGACATCATCGTCAACCAGATTTAGAAATTAAAGTGATTTACGCATTTACTCGAACGGAAGATATCAGTCAATTTGACGGAGGATCGCTACCTATGGAATCAGCAGTAGAAGTACCTGTGATTCAATTATTATTTTACTTGCTGGCTTTCCCAGAGATCGATCGAATTGTATTCTTAAACAACTCTCAAAATCTAGATATCGGCAAAGAGATATCTCGACAGAGCTTAGAAGACTCGATTGAAAAAAAGTTACAACAATCGCCCAAGTCTCAATTACCGCCAGATGTTTGTTGATCTAATTCGATCTTTGTTGTCATAGATTTTTGCTTTGTCTCAGTTTTTTTTAGCTGATCCTACACTAGAGAAGATAAATTTGAGTATTAGTGATTTTTTAAATTACGTGCGATTTCTAGCAAGGGAAATATTCCTTTCGAGATTATTTCTACAATTCTGATTAAGGATAGATTAACAACTCGATTTCGTTCTTTTATATAGACAGTTGCATAACTATTCTTACATTTGCCAATCACTCTAAGACCCATTAATTTTGCAAATATATTAAATGTATATTTCAAGTGAAAAGTTTCTGGCAGATGACACTTAATTACAGGATAGAAACAGTTTGCTATAATCAAATATCCATGAGTATTTACCGCATTAATCATGCTAGCAAAAACTTGTAATGGGTCTTCAACATGTTCTAAAACATCTGTGCTAATCAAGCAATCATATTTTTTATTCAGCAACTTAACAAAATTTGTATTAGGATAAGTTAAAATGCTCCTAATCGCGATTTCACTGGGACAAGGCTCAAAAATATCTACAATCAGATCTCTCTCATTGTCTGAAATCAATCGAGCTAAAGTACCAAAGCCGCCACCATAATCAATAACTGATTGAATAATATTTCTGTGATGAGATATCCATTTACTAATAGCTTGACGATGTGACATTGATGTCAGATCTTGTTCAATAAATAAACCATTCAAAATCCAGATTGGATGAGCATAAAATAGCCCAATCTTCTCACAATCTAGATTTTTATTATCACAACCCAATTTGTCCCAAATCATATCCATCATTTGCCAGAGATTCTCTAGATCTAGAGAATCTTTCTGTGATTGTGACAATAGTTTTTCAATATCTTTTCGTTCATTTAATGTAAGGTTTGCTTCAGCAAATTTCATAATGCTTATGCAATATTGATACTTATTTGTTATATCTAGTTTAGCGATATTTCGTATCGTTGAGATTGTAAAAAATTTCTAATAACACTACAAACACTATCTACATTTTTTAGATAGATAGATACAGCAATTCTAAATTAATTGTAAGATGCAATATTGGTGTAACTTTAACCGTAAGGGCACAGATAATACAGACAGTAAAATAAAGGTTTCCACAAATCAAATAGGGGTACTATAGATATTTGCTATACAGTAAAAAATATGAGATTTTCGATTCGAGTGTAACAAATAAACTAAGTCAAGATGTAATTTAACACTTTTCTAACCATATAATCCTAATTAAAAGTTCGATAAAGTTGAACTTTTATGAGTGAAAATACTTAAATTTCAAGGTTTTTCATGAGATATTTAGTCTTTGTACCGTTGTGATGATGGATAATAAACATATATTTTGAGTATAGCATAAAATAATTTCCGAAGTATCCAGTTCGGTGATTAGTTTGACATCGTGAATATTGATAAATATATACTTGATTTTACTTAAACACTTATGACCATCGATAACAAACAGTACTTAGCCCCTCCACGTAATACATTTAAACGTAATATCGCAGAATTAAGAGCATGGGCTGCTTACAACCATTGGCACTATCGTCTGACCAAATTCATCAAAAATGATAGTCCAAAAATACTTGAATGTGGTTGTGGGCCGGGATTTTTATCAAAATCAATAAAAAAATGGTTTCCTAATGCCGACTTATATTCTTGTGACTATGAATATGCCCTAATTCATAGTGTAAAACAAGAGTTAGGCTACAAAAATTTATTTCAAGCAAACGCACAAGAAATACCGATTAAGGATAGTGTTATTGATATCCTCATTTCATTCCATATGATCGAACATCTGGAAAAACCAATACTGTTTTTTGAAAATGCACATAGAGTACTAAAACTTGGTGGGTATTTAATTTATGCTGCTCCAAACCCCAGCGGTATCCCTGCAAAATTCATGAAAGATAAATGGTGTGGCATCAGACCAGACCATTTATCTCTATTATCACCTTCCGAATGGAAAAACCTTAGTAAAAAGAGTGGATTTCAGTTAATAGTAGAGGGAACAACTGGATTATCAGGCATACCTATATTTAAACAGTTGCCGCTTGGTATTATTAATTTTGGATTACTATTTTTCTTTGGTTTTTTCCCGTGGAATAAGGGGGAGGCATATATCGGCATATATCAAAGACCATTTGATAACAACTCACTCAACTTAGATGCTGAGTCAGTAGATCTCAACTTATCTACAATGATTTGCTGTCCTGAAGATCGCCAGGGACTAATTGCAGCAAATAATCAGATGATATCTTATCTTAATCTATTAATTGATGAACACAAGCTATTTAATATAGCTGGAAAGCAAATATCTAATAAAATAGACTCAGCCTGGATTCGATCTGATAGAAAGTTACTATATCCAGGAACCGCAGGAATTCCCATTTTATTATCAGAAGAGGCTATTTTAATTAATGAGATGATTGAGAAGTATATATATTCTTAAATCATTTGGGATAGCAGAAATATGCTATCCCAATCCTTATCACAGAGGGAATTTATGAATTGTCCCTATGAGTCAGATTAACTTACCCCATCATTCTATTTGATAAATTATCAATAATGACATTCCATCGCAATTGATTCTGATAATAATCAAAACAATTACGACCTAACTCAGCTCTTAATTCATGTTTCTCAACAATATTTTTAATATAACCAATAAGTTGTAAGTAGTTTCCCTGCTCAAAGACATAGCCAGTTTTACCTACAACGACAGCTTCTGCCAAACCGCCCACATCTGAGACAATCACGGGGCATCCATTATAGTAAGATATTGGAATTACACCACTTTGAGAAGCATCAATATATGGTAGTGCAACTACAAAAGATTGAATCATTAAATCATCTACCTCATCATTACTTAAAAATCTATTAATTATTGTGATATTGGTAAGAGAATTTATTTTATCTTGATATTCAGTTAGATCTCCTCTACCTGCCAATACAAACTGGATCTTATTATTATACTCTTGAAAATATTGGGCAGTATCTAGAAATAAGTCTATCCCTTTATACTTATCTAGCCTGCCTGCTAAAGTAATATATTTTAGGACTTTATTTGACTTGTTAGTATATTTACTATCATTCACACGATTTACACCATGCAACGTAACCAATACTTTTTCAGGTTTAACGTTAAATCTATTAATTAACATCTGCTTAAGTACATCACCATATACAGTAATTACATCTGACTGGTAAACTTGTAGAAATTGAAATAAATCTATAAATGCATAACTTTTTGTTTGTGCATGTGGTTTGACATCGTGAATATGTGAAAAAAGCTTGACTTTAGGATTTGAGAGTCTAGCAAACATCCTAAACAAAGCTAGAACAATTGGGTTGAGTGGATGTGCAGATATAAAATAACAAGCGACTGGCTTAACTGTTATATAAATATTGATGATTTTCACTATTAGTCGAATATTGAAGACATCCATAGCCATAGATAAATGTTTTCTAGAATTGGATAATTTAAATAAATTAAATCTACTATCTAGAATCTGCTTGTTTATGATATCTGGCTCATAATCGCGATCTGTAATTGCAGTGACTTTCACCGTAGTTATAAAATTGCTAAGATAAGAATCCATGATCAACTTCATTCCTTCTTTTGTATTAAAAGAAATTAACATTAAGTTCTTGTCAACAGGATTTGTTTGTGAGCTAGCAATCATAAAATAATTTTTAATTGTAAATTTTTATTAGTTAACTAAATATAAATTTTTAATATTTTTTCGATTTAGTTGTAAAAGGAGAATCAATTTTCAAATAACTTTTGAAAAGTATTATAAAATTAACAATACTGATAATAACTCTTTCATGAATACGAGTGGCGTACCGTGACCGGATCTGTGACTGCTCAATCACTCTCTTGTCTGTTTGACTAGAAACACCACCCGGCTCAAGCTTTGACACCAATATCGGCAAATAAAATATTTCTATTGGGTGCATTTGTAGAAATAGATCATAGTCCATAGATGTCTTGATAGATTCATCAAATCTATATTTTTTGTGTAATGACGTTTCACAAAATGCGGATGTATGAGGCAAAAACATTAAAAATTTTAGAAATTTTGATGAAAATCTTGGTGGACTATAGATTAGTTCGACTCCAGTCTTGTCTAATATGGCAACACTCCCTACTGCAAATTTCCATTGATATTTAACGTAACTTTCAACTACATCTGAAATGATTAAGTCATTTACTAGTACATCACCTGAATTTAAGAATAAAATTAGATTGCCAGTACTTTTATCTAAACCTTTATTAAAGGCACTGGATATACCATTATCTGGTTCCGAGAAATAACTATATAGCTTAGAATGAGAGTATGATTCTAAAAGTTCTTTACTTCCATCGCTAGAATCTCCATCAATGATAATGTGTTCTATCTCTGGATATTTTTGGTGCTTTACTGACTCCAAAGTTTTACACAAGCTTTTAGCATTGTTTTTTGATATGGTGATTATGGTTACTAAGCAATTACTTATTGGATTAATCATTTATTTTTTTACTTAAATTTTGTGAAATCCGATCTTTATCCCTACCTAAAATATGTAAAACATAAAATTAAGTTCTGATTAGTCTAGTTTGAAAAGTATTCAATCACTTTCGGTAGGTTATAACTTAACGCTTTGCCTTCAAGCACGACAATATTAGAGATTATGCCTTCACGCTTGGGTGTCCAATAGAATGTACAAGCAAAGACACATACTACTGAGAACAATATCAGCAAATTTTTTGAGTACTTTTTCACAATTAATCCTAAAGATAAAAATGGGACAATTATTAGCCATAAAGGAAAATACAGGAAGTTAAAAAACCCAAATCTGTATGGGAGCGCATCAAATGGAGCCGTAAGAATTATTACTATAATTAGCCATCTACCAATAAACCTTAATAAATCTAATAAATTACGACTGCTAGTTTCATCCATGTCAGATCGGAGGAGTAAATCATCTCTCAGCTTGAAGAAACATAGCGAGCTTATTGCTACTTGAGTTAACATTGATATATTTGACAAATCCACAGCTTTATTATCTCCAGTCACCATCAAAGCCTCTCCTCTGCTAGCAAAAAGTCCGCTTTCAATCCAACTGGAAATGAAATTTTGCAAGACTGATTGTACTAAGCTAGGCATCACAAATAAAGTTAGAAAAGTGATAATTAATATTAGCAAAGAAAGTTTTGATAATAATAGTTCAATTAACTCTATAAAAAATGTTTTCTTGTTTGTCCCGATAGCTATCTTGAAATGTGACCAATAATGATAAATTAGCAGTGGAGCGAATAGTAGTAAACTTCCATAATGTATGAAAATAGAAGCTATTCCGAATACATAGAAATAAATTTGCCTTTGCTTGTAAAAACTAACAGCTAAAAGCATGATCGATAATGAAAGGCTAGATCTTAATACGAAAATGGCCGATCCTAATGCAGGTGAAGCGAGGCTATACAGTACAGCAAAAATTATACATGACAGCTTAGTTTGATTTAATCTCAGACATATTTTCAGAATTCCAAAAGTCGAGACAAGATTAAATATCATGGCTGTAGACAGCAAAAATAATTTAGCATTGTCATGAATAAAAAAACTTAGAATGTACTCATAAATCTTGTAAAGTGGCTCGAATCCATCATTGTCGTCTCACTTTAAGTCATGAAAATTAAATGATTGAATATTCTTAAAAGAATCAATATAAACTAACGTATCAGAAACAGGTATAATTGTTGCTGATATTAATGAAGTAACAATAGCTAATGAAAATATTAAAAGAGCAGGTACATATCTTAATTTGATGTCTTTAGCTTTAACAAAGAAGAAAGCTAAAAGACATGCAATAGGAGGATATAAAATCGGACAGATTAAGAGAATTAAAGTACAAATAAAAATTAATATTATAGGCATTTTCACTTTTTATCTTACGAAGAGCGGATAAAGCCTGAGTTAGGATAACAATTCTTGATACAACATGGCGTATCGATTTGCCTGTAGCTCTAATGTAAATTCTTGTTCTACTTTTTCACGGGCACGATCTCCTAGTTTCTGATGTCTTTCCCCATCAGTTAATACCCAAGCGATTCCATCAGCCAAATCACTAATATCAAAAGGTTGTGCTAAGTAGCCATTTTGTTTGTGCTCGATCATATCTGACATCCCTCCAATTTTAAAACTAACACAGGGAGTACCACAGGCCAGAGCTTCTATTACAGTGTTGGGCAGATTATCCTCAAGCGAAGGGGCAACAAAAACGTCAGCGGCAGCATATACTAATGCCAAGGCAATATCATCATTTAACTGACCGAGATAGTTAACTTTAAATCCCAAGTTCGGTGGATTGCTGGGCTGGGAAGATCCAAAGATAACTAGTTCGATCCGATCTAGATTTGGATCTTGACTAAGTTTTTGCAATGCTGGCTTCAATAATTGAAATCCTTTGCGTGGAGCACTAGTTGCACTGATAGCACCAAACAATATAATCTGTTTGTCTAGTGGTAATCCAAGTAACTTTCTAGCCTGTTTCCTGTCAACAGGTTTGTATATTTGAGTGTCCAACCCATTGGGAATAACCTCTATTCGCAAGTCTTTACAGAGAGTACTTTTACTAGCGCACTCAGCTAACCACTTACTCGGAGTTACGATCGTCAAGTTTATTTCTTTCCAGGCTTTTTTTTTGCGTTGCCAAACCCATCGAGATAAATCCCAGTCATTATTGCTGTGTAGTTGTGGGCAAGTACCACAAGATTTTGTGTAGAGATTGCATTCTCCACTATAATGACATCCTCCGGTAAAAGCCCACATATCATGAAGTGTCCAAACTAAAGGAACATCAAAACTTTTCAAATCCTCAATTTGCAAGAATTCCCATCCAATCCAGTGTAAGTTTATTAGACTGGGATTAGTTTTTTTGATATCTTTAATTATTAAACTAGGAGTGAAATTAATAGAAAAAGTATCGTCTTTTTTTAATCCTAATTGAGAAATGAATTTATTAATTATTAGTAGCTGAATTTGCTTACACAATTTACTCCATTTATTGGGGACTAAAACACTGGAAATATCTGATGATTTCTGCAAGACCATGACTACAGAGTCTAGAGAATCTTTCCTAAGCTGATTGTGTAGACGGATTGCAGCTCTTCCCGCTCCAGAATTTTCATGCATTAATAGTTGCAGTACTTTCATGTTTTAGTCCCATTGTTGTAAACTATGATTGAATCGAAAAATATCGCGATTGTTCATGATTTTCTTTAATTTATTAGGTGCAAAATAAAATATTATTTTGTCTAATTTAGCAAGAAGAAAATCCAGTGACGTTGGCGATGCTACCATTGCATGTATTTCTGTATTGTAAGCATCTTTATTCTCTGACAATTGTCCTTTTTGTCTTCTGAACCCACCAATATATGCCTCAACTATTTTTAATTCTTCTAGGGTTGAAAATTGCTTCCACATGTAAAAATCGCCTGCCATTTTTAAACTAGAGAGAAATTCAAAATCAATACTACTATTTAAGTAAGCAGACCAAAAAGTAGACTCTTGTTGAATATATGGAAGTTCTCTCCCATACATTCCACAATTAAAAAATCTCTTTCTATATTTATATGGAAGCATTTGAGGTAGCATGTAAGACTTCTCATTGTATAAAACTGTGTAGCCAGTAAGCCAATTAATTTGTTTGTCATCGAACAAGTCTAGAACTATATCAAATGCACATTTGTGATAATAATCTCCAGCATTAATATAAGCAATAATATCACCAGATGCAAGTTTCAATCCTTTAGACAAGGCATCGTACATACCGAAATCAGGCTCAGAAATTAATTTTATTGAAAGAGAATTTATATTTTGAATAATATTTACTGTTTGATCATTTGAATCACCATCACAAATAATATATTCAAGTGCTGCTCTTCCAGAAAGAATTGCAGTCTGATTAAGCACTGAATTAATTGTCTCTTGGATAAATCGCTCCGCATTAAAACATGGGGTAATAATAGAAATTTTTTTCATTTTTTTTAATTAAAATATTCATCATACTATTCTGGTTTAAATGCTTCCATAAACAAAGAATCTGGTTTGCGAACTTTTCCCTTAAGAACATCTAAGTTATACTTATTAAATTCGGGAATTAAGCTTTGATCAGCATGGCAAATACGCACGTTTACAAATCCCGATTTTTCAAGCAATCGCTGTAATGAGTAGCGATCGTACATCCAACGATGAATTTCTCCTGAATTCCGAAAAACCCCTTCTTCAAAAGCCTGTTGTGACTGAGAACCTCCTGTAACCAAAACTAAAAACTGCATTAGGCGATTTTTGGAGAGTTCAAAAAACCAAGACAGCTTTTTCGATGTGATTTTTTCCCACGATGATTTAAAAGTTGACTCATTCTTCCAATAATTCTCAGCCTCAAATCCGATACGGGATCGGACAAAGTCTTTGTCCTGACTGGAAATACTTGGATCGGACAGATAAATACCCCTTTCACCGCCACTAGAGCTACGAACTAGTTGATCGAGTAATTCAATCATCATCCAATCATAGTTAGACTCTGCTGTGACTCCAGCGACTACTTCTTCTAAAGTACTCAGATAACCTTTTGCTATCGACTCAAGATCGGGCACAACTATTCTAACGATCCCTTTTGGCTTGAGAACGCGGTAACATTCAGCAATTACATTATGAGATTCATTTTTTCTCATATGCTCAATTACATGAGAACTGTAACAAGCATCAAAATATTCATTGGGATAGGGAAAGTTTTTGCGGATGTCATGCCCCTGAACTTCTGGTGAATATGAAATTAGATCAACATTTATCCAATCTCGATGAAAAGTATGGCCACAACCAAAATTCAATAATTTCATAGATTAAAACAGACTATAGTTAGATACTCTTAAATAAAATCGAGAACTAATAAATAACGATCGATGTATCAAAGCAAAGATTCTCGACAAATTAATTGGTCATCGAAAATTCACCATATCGATCGTGGATATGTATTGCCACGGTAGATTCCATATCTGGCAATTGCATTCTTTAATCTAATCAGTAAGTTGAAATCAAATATATTTTTATGAGTATAGCTGTCGGCCGCTGAATTGCGCACGATAAATTGCGGGTGTTGGAGCGGTAGTGCAATGCTGTTAATTGGTATATTGGCTAACTTACTATTCGGATCTATAGTATGAGTCGCTCCAATTCCAAAACCAATATTACTGATCAAGTTAACATTAGGTAGAATGGTTAAACCACTCTGAATCCAACAAGCAAAAGTCCATTGGTAATCCCAAGTATCAACTTTCCCATCAAAAACATCCTGAAAAGATTTTTGCCAAATTTTAATTTCCGCATTATTATCGAGAATATCCTGCAGCCATTCACCATTATGAATTGTATTCCATAAGTTCATATCCACATCATAATGTTGCCATGCCCTTCGCCATGTTGCCCATCCCCAGATATGGTTGTATCGAGAAAAGTAATAACTATCACTGGTGCGCTGGTGCCCAAACTGGTGATTATTACCAGATATGCACATGATACGGGTATCCTGTCGATACCTCTCCAGTAGTTCCTCACAAAAAGTAAAGAAAGTGGGATCGGGCAAGCAATCATCCTCTAAGATAATAGCTTCCTCAACTTGTTCAAAAACCCAGTCTATCCCACTTGATAACCTGATTTTGCAACCCAAATTAGTCTCTGAATAGTTGGTAATTACCTCGCAGTCCCAATCGACTCGATCGATAATTGCACGAGTCGCAGCACATTTTTGAGCCTCACCAATCTTATCTTGACGTGGTCCATCAGCAATTACCAAAAGTCTTAGAGGTTGAGCTTGGCGAATGGCTTCAAATACTTTTTCCGTCAAATCAGGTTGATTAAATATTATAAAGGCAACTGGAGTTTTCATTAGAGAATTTCTTAGTGACTTTTCGTACTTTTTATACAATAAATGTTAAATTATTTATAATTTCAATGGTAGTAAAGATTTAATCTGAATATTAAATAACTTTCTTGTCTTTGGATTAACTCCATTACTAAAAAAAGAAGCAACTGCTTGAGCTATCACGGTGGCAATTGCCGCACCTAATCCGCCATAGATTGGAATTAAAAAAATATTCAATAGCACATTTACGATAGCTCCACTTACAGCTCTATATAGAGATAAATAAGTCAAATTTTCAGCGACGAACCAACTACTTGTTGCCACACCAGTAAAAACAAAAACAGATGCCCAAATATGAACAGACAAAATCATTCCTGATTCTAGATAACTGTTACCAAATAGGATGGCCACAAGTGGATTAGCAATAAATGTCATAATAACCGCAACGGCAATAGCTAACCACACTAATCCACGGTTTAAACTACCGATACGTTGGTAATAAAGTTCTTCACCGATCTCTTTTGCTTTGAAGATTGATGGCATTACGGAAGAGGAAACAGTCATAGGGATGAAATACCATACCTCGGAAATCCGAGTAGCTGCTGAGTAAATACCCACAGCTTTATCTCCAATCATTTGTCCTAGCATGATCTGATCTATCCGCATATAGATCATAATAGTTAATCCTGAAAGAATCAGTGGTAAACTTTCTCTCAGTAGATCTTTAGCCAATGATCGACTCCATTGCCATAATCTGATAAAGTTCCGCTGCTGTCTATAAACTATCAGCATTCCTACAGCACCTAATACTATTTCTAATAAGATGACAGCAACAAAAGCTAGTAGTGGGGCTTGAATCGTAATCAAGACAACTTTTATCAAGGCAGTAATTAAAAATGCTGCATTTTTTGCGAGTACGCTATATTTTGATTGAACCTGTGATTGAAACCATAAATCAATAGTATCGATCGACTGAAAAACACTAGTTGCTCCCAAAATGGTGACAGTGATCATTGTTGTCAAGTCATCATGACGTAGCAAATATATACCCAAGACTGTGATCAGCCAAGTCACGCAGCCAGAGATCAGCCTCATTAAAAAAGATGTTCCGAGGATCTGTTGCTGTTGTACAGGATTGCCAACTAATCGACGGACTACTACTGCGTCTAGACCTAGAGTTGCTAATGGATTAAATATCGCTACAAATGCAGTTGCATAGTTCAATATCCCAAACTGCTTTACCCCCAAATAGCGAGCTACCCAAACACCTATAATTAATCCAAAACCCATCCGCAGTAATTTATCTGCAAATAGCCAACTGATATCAGGCGATCGGGTTTATTGATGATAATCTTCAACTTCATGGTAAGGTTTGTCAAAATATCCCAATTTTAGGAGATCGCCACAATCTGCTCATGGGTATCGATCGTTATGGAGTGGATGAGATTGCGTTGGCAATTAGCAGACCAATCGATAAAGATTTACTACAACTATTGACCAATTTCCACGAGCGTGGCGTTGCAATTACACCCATGCCAGTTCTCTATGAGAAACTGACAGGTAAAGTAGCTGTCGAGCATATTGGTAGTCAATGGTATTCTACTCTTCCTCTGAATAAAAATCCTTTCGATACTTTCAATCGGATCGGCAAACGGTGTTTGGATTTGATCTGTGGGATCATCATTGGTTCGATCTTCGCGGTGGTATTTCCCTTCGTTGCGATTGCGATTAGACTAGACAGTCCAGGTGCAATATTTTACAAGCAAGAACGGGTAGGACAGTATGGAGCCAAATTTACTGTTTATAAGTTTCGATCGATGGTTCAAAATGCCGAACTCAATGGCAAAGCGCAGTGGGCAGTTAAAGGCGATGCTAGAATTACCAAAGTTGGTAACTTTATCCGCAAAACTCGCTTAGATGAGTTACCCCAAGTGCTGAATGTGCTGCGGGGGGAAATGAGTATGGTCGGGCCACGTCCTGAACGTTACCAATTTATCAAGGAATTGCAACAGCAAATTCCTTTTTATCGAACGAGGCTGGCTGTTAAACCTGGACTCACCGGATGGGCACAGATTAATTATGGTTATGGCAGCACGATTCAAGATGCATTGATCAAGCTCCAATACGATCTTTATTATCTCAAGCATTGGTCACCCTGGTTAGATCTCAAGATATTGCTGCGAACATTTTCAGTAGTTTTGAAAATGCAAGGGCAGTAGGTCAATGAATTGGATCAAGATCCCTAAGCTTTAGCCTGGTTAATATATCAGACTTTTGGTGCCGAACTAATTGACTTGGTTTGATTAGTGCTTATTTATACTTGGAAAACATTCTCTAAAGCCTAAAGCCTGATTCAAGGTACGGAAATCCCGAAATGCTTCAAGTCACCAGACGACATACAATGCAGGTAACTATACATAACCGCGATCGATAGCCATATGACAGTGATAGAACAAGGTAACATTACCATCCATACCGAGAATATCTTTCCGATTATCAAGAAATCTCTGTATACCGATCATGAAATTTTTCTGCGCGAACTGATTTCCAACGCGGTTGATGCCATTGGTAAACTGAAAATGGTTTCCTTTGCTGGTGAATTCAGTGGCGAACTGGGAGAACCTGCGGTGGGAATCTCGATCGATAAGGAAAAGAAAACGCTCTCAATTACCGATAATGGGATTGGAATGAGTGTCGATGAAGTCAAAAAATATATCAACCAAGTTGCTTTTTCGAGTGCTGAAGAGTTTATCGAAAAATATCAGAAAGATAGCGACCAACAAATTATCGGACATTTTGGTTTAGGCTTCTATTCCTCGTTCATGGTTGCCAGTTTAGTCGAAATCGATACCCTCTCTTGTCGGGACGGATCGACTCCAGTACACTGGTCTTGTGATGGTTCACCTAGCTTTGAAATTAGTGAATCGAGTCGCACAGAACGTGGTACGACGATTACTCTAACTCTTCAGGAAGAGGAAGCCGAATATTTAGAGCCAGAGCGCATTAAACAATTAGTTAAAACCTATTGTGATTTCATGCCCGTTCCCATCTCCCTTGATGGTGAAGTCATTAATAAACAAAAAGCACCCTGGAAAGAATCACCCCAGAATTTAACGAAAGAAGACTATCTCGAATTCTATCGTTATCTTTATCCGTTTGAAGAAGATCCACTGCTATGGGTACATCTCAATACTGACTATCCATTCGCGCTCAATGGAATTCTTTACTTCCCTAAATTACGTCCAGATTTGGATCTGACCAAAGGACAAGCTAAACTATTTTGCAATCAGGTATTTGTGAGCGATCGCTGTGATGAAGTGATTCCCAAGTTCCTGTTACCATTGCGAGGAGTGATCGACAGTACCGATATTCCGTTGAATGTTTCGCGGAGTGCCTTAACTAGCGATCGTACTGTCCGTCGGATCTCTGATTATATCTCCAAAAAAGTCGGCGACAGACTCAAAGAACTCTATCATGACGATCGAGCGTCATATACCAAAGGCTGGGAAGATCTCAGCACTTTTATCAAATTTGGCTGTGTCAATGATGATAAATTCAAAAAGCAAATCGAAGATATCATTATCTATCGCACCACCTTCATTAGCCCCGTAGTTACTCCTGAAGTCGTAACGGAAGGTGAAGATGCTTGGAAACCTGCACAGCCGAGCTTACCCTATACGACTCTCACTGAGTATTTAGAACGCAATAAAGAGCGTCATATCAAAGCAGCTCCAGAGCCAGCCGCAGGCGAAGAAAAAAGCGAACCTACTTACGAAAAGCGGGTTTTCTACGCGACAGATGAAGCTAGTCAAGCACCTTATATCCAACTTCACAAAAGTCAGGGTTTAGAAGTACTGTTCCTTGATTCTTTTATCGATACTCACTTCGTTAGCTTCCTCGAACGAGAACATACCGACGTGAAATTCTCGCGAGTAGATGCAGAATTAGATAGTAGTTTAATTAAATCCGATGATACTCCCGAAATCATCGATCCAACGACAAATAAAACTCGCAGCGAACAGATTCAAGAAATCTTTACCACTGCACTCAATAAACCCACAGTTACGATCCGGACTGAATCACTCAAGGGTGATAACGCTCAATCAACACCACCAGCAATGGTATTGTTGCCTGAAGCTACGCGCCGGATGCGAGATATGATGGCGATGATGCAACAACAAGTAGCCGAATTTCCCGAAGAACACGTTCTCGTTGTGAATACCGCCCATCCACTGATTCAAAACTTGGCAAATATTAGCCAAAGTTCGATTATTCAATCTGAAGGAACTTCGCCGAATCAAGCTTTAGTAAATCTCGTCTGTCAACATATTTACGATCTGGCTTTAATGGCGCAGAAAGGAGTTAATGCTGATGGAATGAATGCTTTTGTAGAGCGTTCTAATCAAGTGCTAACTCAGTTAACCGAACGGTAAATTTAATCGATTTCAATTAAATCGGGTAGGGGTAATTCATGAATTGCCCCTACCCGATTTAATTGAAGACTACTTCGCTGGTTTCAGTGTGAGTAGAGCTTCAAATTGACTAGTGTTTTTGTCTGGTTGAGTCGAACTCATCCCCAATCCTTGCACTGTCGTAATCAGCTCGTTGATATCTGCGGGAATTGCTTTGCCCATCATCGCTGCACCCGCTTTACTCTTGAATAAACTAAAGATTTTTTCGATGTCGATATATCCATAGCTCTGTTTTTGGACAGACATATCGCTGAGTGCGGTAGTAAAATTGGGGGTACGATCGAGTGATTCGCCAGAGTGGGTAGAAATTTTGTCTACCAATCCATCGCCCATCGCCAACAACAAGGATTTATCAGACAACCAGCCATAGCTAAAGATCGTACCTTGTCCGGCGGGAACTTTGACATCAATGATTTGGGTACTACCGACTTGACGTGGTTCGACACTCAAGCCATAACCCTTGGCTAAATTGGTCAGTTTGGTCATCGTATTGTCTGTGACGGCTCGATCGGTACTATCGATCGTCAAAGCACCTCCAAAGCCCACCTGTGCCGCAATTCCTTGACTAACAGGCATCATGCCTAGGGTATATTCACCACCCATCCAGCTAAATACATCTTTGTCTAGATCCAACTGGGTAGACTGGGTAAAACTCTGCCGCATTTGGGTGAAAATTTGTTGAGTGCCTGGTTGCGTCTGAGCGACTTTATTCATTTCTGTCCAAACCTGGCTCAAGCCTGTACCACCAATTAAAGCAAAGGTATCAGCCGGAAAACTGCCGATCGATTTAGCTGATGTATTTGGTAAATTTAGAGTAGTTCCATCTGTTTTGGCAACTAATTTCAGCCTAATTCCAGTATCCTCGATCGCAATTCCGCCACTGAAGGATTGAATTTTTTTCAATTGAGCCAGGGTAGCCGGATCGAGCGCAATCGGCTGCTTGCCAGCTTGCAGTAGCTGTTGAACGGCTTGGGGATAGTCGGGTAAATAAAATGCCGCAATCGGTTGTTTGAGCTGGAGCCGATCCGCCTTAAACCAATCACTACCTGCTTTACTCGCGAGTGAAGGTTGACCTTTGGCAGTATCGATCGCCAGTTCTAGAGTATGCTGTTCGGGTGCAACGACCAATCGATCGTCCACAATTGCACTAAAAGTTTCACTACTACCCTTGCCTGAATCAGTAATCTCGATTCCTTTATAGTCCAACTTTTTGGTAGGTTCCTTACTTTGAGCTTTGAGTTTATTCGCAAAGTCGAGAGCCTTGAGTTTATCTTTGATCCCAATCGCAATCAGGATGTGAGGCTTGGCTGTTTGACTATCTGCATCGGGTAAAGCCGCAATCATCATGTTGCCCAGCCACGGCTGAAGATCTTGATTAAAATCTAGCTTGGTTTCGGCAAGCAGCTTTTGATGCGTCTCCGTGACTTGCTGGATGACAATGCTTTGAGCCGCTGGAGTCCCAAACTTTTGTAACTTTGCCCACGCGCCTGGTTCGTTGGAAATATAAGCCGCCATATATGCATCTGCGGGGATCACCCCAGCTAAATCTCCAGGATTGCTCTCACCATGATAGATATATTTATAGCCAGCAAATCCCGCTCCCGCAGCCGTTGCCAACAGTGCAGCAGTAATAATGATTTTCTTCGCCATATGTTTTAGATGTTTGGGATTTCAGATCGCGAAGTCACTATCACGGAGAAAACGCGAGTATATATCTATACGATTCAGTCGATCGACATTTGATTCCGGACGATTTGCGAATACTTACGACTGTTTATAATAAAATAGCGAACACAAGACTCAACGAAAATCGCTCATGTCATCAGCAGCACCAAAACCCCGGCTAAATTCTGTCTTCAAACAACTAATGTCTATCCACTGGTGGATGGCAATGTGTTATCTACTATTGCTGCTGAGTGGTCAAATCATGGCAGAACTTCAGGGTGAAGTCAGCTTTCGCGAACTACTATTCGCCGCACACAAATCCGTTGGTGTCCTGGTGCTGCTGTTACTCGGTTGGCGCGTTTATCTATTACTGAGAGTTTGGGGGCGAAAATACAGTAAACATTTACCCAAATTCACCAAAAATTGGTATTTTACAACAGCATTACATACCGTGTTGTATTTGATGATGTTTGCAGTACCACTAAGTGGTTATTGGCTATCTAATGCTTACCATGCAAACAATATCAGCTTCTTTGGTTTACCAATGCCAGATCTATTTCCTGTGAGTTCAGAAGCAGCAGCTCAAGCTGGCGCAGCCCATTCCCAAACATCAAAAGCTTTTGCAATCCTGATCTGCGTCCACTTTATTTGTCAGTACAAAGTAGTAAAAGCTAATTGGCGAAGACTCTCGGCATGGGTGATTAAATTAAGAAAAAATTAGACTCTAAGTGAGTAGAACAAGAATAGATTGCTATTACTAATCTCTGATGTAATTGCTGACTTCTAATCTTGTTAGTCACGAATTTCTAGTTGTCGATCGATTTAGAGCATGACAAATGATACTTCTGCTGGATGCTGTTGTTGGATCTCAAGCTGAGACTCCATACCAATCGACACAACTCTTGGCTGTGGCTTAATTTGGATGCTTCCGTATAGTGAGAATGTGATGGCGATCGCTAAAATGATCTTTTCAATCATAGTCACATGTCCTCCTGGCTACATGTTATCAGTTACACTGTTATCTTTGTATATCCCAATTATGACACGCAGATTCAATAGAACTGTAACCGATGTCACCAAAGTATAAGTTTCCTGGTATTTCTTCACAAAATTGATCGTGACGTGGCTCTGTGCTCCAGTGATGTCGATCGATGAATCGGTGTAATTACATAAAAATTTAAGATTAGAGCTACTAAAAAATGCATTAGAAATTCATCAAATTATTCTTGCATTTTACGTTGATTTTCTACATCAAGATGTGCTGACGAAGTTTCCGATATTGCAACTGGAGCGCGTCTGCGGCTACATAAATCTCTCCATTTAGATCTGTGGGGATAATTTGAGGGCGTTGAGATTCAACAATTGGTTTGTCTTGTTCAAAGATTTTAATTGTGCGATTGTAAGCATCTAGATCTGCCCATTTACCTGTAAAAAAACTGCGAAAATTAATCCATTTGCTAACAGTTGTATTAGCATTGATCGGCACATGAGCAGTCCAAATCGTTAATTGTCCAAAAGGAAGATAAACTTCCAAAAATGTGAGATTGGGCAAGAAAAAACCCGTGCGTGTTTTAATTGGTTTGCGTTCACCTCTGACCAATAACTTCCATAACCCTTGGGGTGGTGTTGCCGCTAAGTAGACTGTCGCACTAGCACCCTCAGGATAATTCTCAATTACTAAATCCTCAATTTCTGGCAAGTTAGGATTACCAAAAGCTCCCGCATGAACGAATGGTGCATGAGCAAAATCTAAGCCATTTTCGAGTACTCGCTCGTAATTGGCATTCCAATAAAATTTACCTTGAATTGATCTAAAACCACCAGATTCCAGTTGGGGAAAGTTGGAAATAGAGATTAGTTCTCCCGGCTCTCCACCGCCCAAGAATAGCCAAATCCAACCATATTTTTCCCGGACTGGGTAAGTGGTCATTTTGGCTTGCTTGGCGATGCTGGTGGCGGGTGACTGAGAGGGGATGTTGACGCAATCACCATTTTGTTGATATTGCCAGCCATGATAGGGACAAACAATACAGTCTCCCTCGATCGAACCTTTGGCAAGTGCCGCACCCCGATGGATACAAGCATTATCCATCGCTTGAATCTGACCATCGCCAGTGCGATATAATACTAACTCTCGCCCTAAAATTTTCAACAATTTAGGGCTAGTCGAAATCGCGTTACTGAACTCGACGGCATACCACAAGCTATTTAACATATTAGTCGGATCTTTACGATCGCAGGATCATTATTATTTGTGAGGACGATTGTCGCGATCAATGGCATTAATATTTTGCCAACTCATACCAATTATGATGGATCGTACCAACCATTGAATCGATCGACTACGTGCAGCAAAATCCAACTTTCCCCGATCCGATCTCGACTCCATTAGTGGGTACAGTTATTGCCGTTCAAGCCAATTTCTGCCAAGTGCAGATCGATCTAGATACGCCCATCCTTGGGGGCAAATTAATCTTATGTACCCGCCGCGCCCGACTGCATAAAATCGGTGTTAGTGCAATTGTAGGCGATCGAGTTGTCGTCGCAGAAGCTGACTGGATCGGCTCACGGGGCGTAGTTTCAGAGGTATTCCCCAGGCATAGTTTACTCGATCGACCGCCTGTCGCTAATGCTGATCGGATCTTACTCGTATTTGCCCTCGCCGAGCCAGCCCTCGATCCATTTCTATTGAGTAAATTCCTCGTTAAAGCAGAATCAACAGGCTTACAGGTCAGTCTCTGCCTAAATAAGAGCGATTTAGTCACTGAGATTGAGCGACAAGAATGGTGCGATAGACTGAGTGATTGGGGTTATCAACCGATCGTGATTAGCGTAGAAACTGGAATAGGGGTAAAAGAGTTGCAAATAGAACTCGATCGCCAGATTACCATCTTTGCTGGACATTCTGGGGTAGGTAAATCAAGTCTTACCAACGCCTTGATTCCCGATTCAAATATCAGAGTTGCGACTGTTTCTGGCAAACTCAGTCGCGGACGACATACCACCCGCCACGTCCAATTGTTTACGATGCCTACAGGTGGTTTGATTGCCGATACACCAGGCTTCAATCAACCAGATCTCACCTGTACGCCCACGGAATTATCTCGATATTTCCCTGAGATCCGCCAGCGATTAGCCACAGCGCATTGTCAGTTTAGTGACTGTACCCATCGCGACGAACCCAATTGCGTCGTGCGAGGAGCATGGGAACGATATCCCCATTATTTAGATTTTCTGGCAGATTCGATCGCCTGGGAACAGCAATTACAATCTCAGCCTAAACTAGAAAATAGTTTAAAACAAAAAAGCGGCACAGGTAAAAAACAATTTGAGCCAAAATTAGACTCAAAATATCGCCAAATATCGCGACATACCATCCTTCAAGCTCTCGATGAAATCGCTGATGAATTAGATGAAGAATACTAACCTCTATGATGTCTCAAGGCTCGATGATAGCAGCGTCTTGAGTTCTGCCGCGACTTGCCACGGATTGCGCCCTTTGAATGGAGCTGCAATGACGGCTTCGTAGGGATTTCGCCCAGTTTGCCAAACAGCCGAGATCGCCGATTCACGATCTAATTCCCGCCCAGTCACCAGCCATGCGGCTAAGATATGTCCAGTCCGCCCAATGCCGCCAGAGCAATGAACAACTACTTTTTCCTGCTGTCGATTTGCAATTGCTAAAAAAGGTAAAATTCGATCGACAAGCAATTCAGGAGTAGCTAAACTAAAATCTTCAATTGGTGCCCAACAAACACGTTCGATTCCATTACCACTACTGAGTTCAAATTCGATATTCTGCTCGGGATCAGAGGATTGTACTGTCATAATTTTCCTGATAGTGTTCCTGCGCCAACTTCAATCTACGTTCAATTAAATCGATATCTGTTTTTGGGGTCGCAATGCCTGATTTAGATTTCTTCTGAAAGACGTGTAAAACGTAAACTACTTCAGCGAAAATATAGGTTAACTCATCTTTTACTCACCCGTCATTACCCGTAATCGGATTGAATTTTCACCACTGTCATCGAGAGGAACTTCGACGATTTCGCTAGAGAGACGTTCGACGCAGGCAATGAGCGATCGCAAGTTGGGTGTACTGGCACCTGTATCGACATACAATCGATCTACTAGGCTCCCCAATCGTTTCCAGGTTAGATAGAACTTGGTCATCGTTTGCTCTAGTTGAGCCGCTTGTTTAAGCACATCTGCGGCGACAGGGAGACATCCCACGCGCATCGCTTCTTCTAACGCTGTGGCTAGATCGACTTTAGAATCATTGAGGACTTGTACCTGTGCGCCAGCATCGAGATATTTCGATAAGCTCCGCGCATTGCTGGTGACTAGCTTGATATTATCCACGTCAGGATTGGCGGCTATTTCTTCCCTGATCGCGACTTGATGTGCTTCGGGTAGTTTCTCCATTTCTCTGACTAATGGGGCGATAAATCGCGGTGGAGTGGCTCCAGAAGCAGCTAATTCCTTGACTTCATCGGGAATCAGATCCGAACTCATTGCTATCCATTCGTCGGATAGTTGTCGGACTTCACGGCGAGTAATATGATCGCCTCGCTCTGCTGCGTCCGTGACTAATTGTTGGACTTCGGGAGAAGATTTGGCGGTTTCGACAAAGGCGCGTTTACTAAAATTTCTGAGTGCGGAGGGGGAAAGTTCGCCATTTTCCATTAATGTATCGGCACTATTGGCTAGTTCGATCCATGCGTAAGCTTGGCTTTTGCTCAGTTCGCGATCCTTGAGCCAGTTGAGAAAACCTTGTCCGCGTCCATCGCCGCCTTTTTTCTCTTTGTCGCGAACTGTGCGGAGGATTCTACCGCGCCAAATCTCTGTCTGGAGATCGAATCTATCGCAGACTAACCAAGCATCATCAACTCGTTGTCGAAAATCGAAGTCGCCTACCGCCTCATCTTCAGGATCGGGTAAGTCGAAGCTCAGATCGGCATTAGTCTCTAGAGCCTCAACAAGTTCGAGATCGGTAATAGAATCAGATGAAGCAAGCATCGATTGTCCTCAAGATAGATTGGAAATAGCCGCAAGCTAATTACGACTTGTAGAAGTCTCAGAGTCGAAAAATTATCATAACATTATTGCTTAGAGGAGTACTGTCTGAGGGACTAATAAGTGTTCGCCTTCAATTTGCTGGATTTCTCCAATGCCGATGCAACTCTCTTCCCCAATGACTTTAATGTAGCCACTTAATTCTAAATCTACGGGTGTTAGTGCGAGCTGATTTAATGGTAGGCGTTTCCCTTGACCCCAAAATTTAATTAAGTCTGGATTCATCAGTGTAGCTGAGGGCATGTGAGCTAATCCTCGAGCGGGAGAAATTGGCATAAAAATACCTGCTTGCTGCTGTGCTGCTAATTCTTCTAATGTGATGCTTTCCGCCAACTGGAAGCCACAACTGGCATTTCGTTCTAAAAAGGCTAAAACGCCTCTAGTACCTAACTTAACACCCAAATCGCGGGCGATCGATCGAATATATGTCCCGCCACCACAAGCAATCTGCACTTCGACTTCAGGAAAATCACCTGGTGTCCAATTGAGGATATCGATACTTTGAATATTTACCTGACGGGTAGGTACTTCGATCACTTCCCCTGCGCGTGCTAGCTTATACAATCTCTGCCCATTTACTTGAATTGCACTATACATCGGCGGAGTTTGAACAATATCACCGATAAATTCGGGAATAGCGGCTTGGATTTGCTCGATGGTTAGATTGGGGACTGGCTCAGAGTAGATCGTCTCTCCTTCGAGATCGTCTGTCGTCGTTTCTACACCCAACCGCATCACTGCTCGATAGGCTTTCCCTGCTGGTAGATATTGTAATAGTCGTGTGGCTTTACCAATCGCGATCGGCAGTACTCCCACCGCTGCCGGATCTAATGTTCCACCATGTCCAACTTTTTTCATGTTGAGAATCCGCCGCACTTTTGCCACACAATCGTGGGAAGTCCAGTCTGGCAATTTCTTTAGGTTGATAAATCCGTCCACAGTTTTTAGGGTATTGGGGTAGATTGGGTGGTACTTCAGCTATCGCTCACTAATCAGATTGAAAACTAACATCTAGGGTGTTGATGTAGTGATGTTGAGTTTTACATTAAGTCATCTTAGGAGTGTATTTCCGACGGTTGCGAACAGCAAAAAATAGGACGACAAAGGTAAAGATACCTGCTAAATATAATGGATAACCATAGGTTAGAGGATTTTTTTGATCTACCATCAATCCGGCAATGACGGGGCCAATCCCATTTGCCGCGCTCAAATATGAGGCATTTAATCCGGACATTTTCCCTTGTTCTTCTGGACTGGTATTCAGCGAAATTAGCGTGCTAATCATCGGCTGAACTAAGGAATTGAATAAAGAAAAAATGATACTAACAGCTAGAAAAAAGTGAATATCAGGAACGACTGGCATTAAGATAAATGACAGACTTCTAAAAAACAATCCGATAAATAAAATTTTAACCAAGCTCATATATTTGGTCATAATTTTTACACCCTGAATTTGTACCACAACTCCAACGATACCAATCGCAAAAAATAATAAGGTTAGGGATTTAGTGTCTTGATGTAAAACTTTTAGATAGTATGGCTGAAATGCAAATGTAAAGAGCGTAAATGTTGTACCGACACAGAGATTGATCAGAAACAAAATTCCCAGTTTAGGGAAGGTTAATCCTTTGACTAAATCTCGCAGTCCTAAGTCAAAGATATTTGCGCTGGGGTCTGATTTTTTTTGTAATGTTTCCGGCAAGAAAAATATTGTTAGAATTAAAGCGATCGCCGCAACTGCGGAGGATACTAAAAATGCTGTGCCTAAAGATCTTTGTTGAGCAACCAAGCTCAAAACTGGCCCCACGACAAAACCTAAACCTAATGATGCTCCAAATATTCCAAAACCTTTAGCTCGATTTTCTGGAGTTGTGACATCAGAAATTACCGCTTGAGCAACTGAGATATTTCCACCTGTAACTCCATCGAGAAAACGAGCAAAAAATAACACCATTGCATTAGGTGCTGTACCTGCGAGGAGATTACCAATCACTGTTCCTGCTAAACTAATAATCAACAATGGTCTTCTGCCAAATCGATCAGACAATTTACCAATAATTGGGGTAGCAAAAAATTGAGCGATCGAGAATATCGCAAATAGAAAGCTAGTTTCCATATCACTCAGATGAAACTCTCGCCCATATTGATAAATTGTGGGGATAAGGATCGTAAAACTCAGCGAGTTGATGAAATTAATTAGCGCAATAATCCAAAAGCTGCGATTCATTGGGTTCGGGATAGAGAATTAGGAGATAAAGCTGACTGAAATCTACTGTCAGGATCGATTCTCCACAGGAGAGGCTCCGCCAGCGAAGTTACTGATCTCCTGTTACTTATTATCTGCGATCTTGCTCGCGACACTTCCATCTTGATGGAATCCAAAGCTCAATAGTCTAGCTAACTGATTGTGACAAAATAACAATATTTACTAAAATCCTGTAATAGTATAGCTATCCAATCATCGGATCGCTATATTATCGATAGCTTAAATTTACTTACACTGGCGGAGCCTCTCCGACAGGAGTTAAGCGAATCGCTCCCATCTCCCCCCTCTATCTTTTTATCCCCTATTTCAGCAACGCCACTGACACGTTAATGTAGCCTCTACCACAATAGACTCGAAGACTTGTTAAGTTCTATCCGCAGATTTTCGGTTTATAGATCGATTTGAAGTTCGTTTTGGCAGTAAAATTTACTTATCTAAGTATAAACACTGGCAATCGACCAACATATTTTTTGATAAATCAGGGGATTTTCGGATTAATAATCGTGGCAATTTCCATTAAACTAAGCTGCACTAGGATAAAATCTGTTCCTTCTACAGGCTAAGAGTTAGATAAATATAGTACATAAATAATTATGTAATTAAATTACATCTCGATCGACTTATGGGTGAGCTAACTGTAATTTTTACTAGAGATCCTCAAGTGAAAGGTCAATGCCGAATTTCTTGCTGACTTAACCTATCCACGAAAGTTTTAATATCCTGCGCCGATCTGTTAATGATTGCTGCTAATCTCTTATGTTACAACCTCGTCTGTCAAGATTGTCTTCCTTAGTAAAAAGTCCTCTAGTTAGACAATCATTACCAACTGGCAATGGTTTCGGAGGATCGAGCCTCAATATCATACCAGCACAATCATTAGTATTTTCGATCGTTGGTGATTCTGTCTTGATGCCAGAAGACACTTCACCAATCTCGATTCAGCAACCCTCAGTATTGGTATTGGAAGTTGGTAAGATTGTCCTACTTGCGGTCTGGTTTTGGTGTTTGATTGGTGCCAATTTTTGTTTGGATCGCATTAATGCGATTTCTTGTGCCTGTGCTCAAGATATTTGAATATGTTGAGCTGAATCGATTTTTAAGTTGGGATGTAAGAACACAATTCAACTTTTGAAGCTGTTTACATAACTGAAATTCAGACGGTTTTGCCGATCTAAGTTGCTAGCACATCGAAAACCTAGCTAATAAACTTACTCAGATCGGGTCATACTTACATCGATTTGCTACCTATTCAGCTACTCTTGGTGCCATTTTGGTCGCCAACCGGGTTTGATAGTTTGATGTGAGCGAGCGATCGCTAGACAGTCATTTGGGACATCTTTTACAATCGTCGAACCTGCTGCTGTCGTCACTTCAGATCCAATATTCAGTGGTGCAACGAGAGTATTATTAGAACCAATCCGCGCAAAATTGCCGATCGTGGTTTGATGTTTGTGTTTACCATCATAATTAACGGTAATTGTCCCCGCACCAATATTGACTTGTTTGCCTACAGTCGCATCGCCGATATATGACAAATGGGCAACATTGGTATTGTCGCCAAGCGTAGTCTTTTTCAACTCTACAAAATTACCCACCCGACAAGATTCACCGACATGTACATATTGACGGATATGGGCAAAAGGTCCTACGTTAGCATTATGGCCGATCGAGCTATCCACGATGACTGAATGCAACACCCTGACGTTACTACCAATCTGACTATTTTCAATGAGACTACCAGGCCCGATCCGGCTACCGATACCGATCGTGGTATCGCCACGTAGATGAGTTTGAGGTTCGATAATTGCATCAACACCGATTTTGACCGTATCATCGATCGTCACACTGTCTGGATCGATAATTGTCACCCCTGCAGCCATCCAATTGTCTTTAATTCGCGATTGGATAATCTGATATGCGGTAGCTAGTTGACGACGATCGTTAATCCCCAAAATCTCCTGATAATCGGGCACATCGTATACCATCACTGGTGATAAAAAGTTAACCGCATCAGTGATGTAATATTCCTGCTGATCGTTATTGCTTTGCAGCTTAGGTAGTACTTCTTGGAGTTTCTGCCAATTAAAACAATATATTCCGGCATTCACTCGCCGATTTTGACGTTGTGTCTCCGTGCAATCCCGATCTTCGATAATTTCTTTGAGTAGATTACTACTATCGCAGAATACCCGCCCATAACCTTGGGGATTGGGAATTTGGGATGTTAATATGGTTGCCGCATTTTGATGCTGTTGATGAGTCTGTAAGAGTGCTTTGAGAGTTTCAGGGCGAAGGAGTGGCACATCTCCATTTAATACAAGTAAATCTCCCTTAAAATCAGCTAGATAGGGAAGTAATTGTTGAACAGCATGTCCGGTACCCAGTTGTTGGCTCTGCTCGACAAATTCCAAATCGGGATAATGGAGCATTGCTTCCTTGACCCGATTGGCTTGATAACCGACGATCGCCAGTTGCCGTTCCGGTTGAAGATCAGCACAACTAATTAATACCCGCTCGACTAGCGATCTTCCCCCCAGCAAGTGTAATACTTTGGGTAAATCTGATTTCATTCGCGTGCCTTTGCCCGCTGCCAGAATTGCTACTGCTACCATAAATATAACTACTACCGAAGGAAACTAAACATGCCTCTCTTAAAATACCCCATTGTTTGATGTATCGACTCAGATCTTGGCTAGATTAGTCGGTGAATAGTGGTATTGAATGAGTAATGGGTAAATTTACCAATTCCTATCTCCAAACTCCCCACCCCCTAATTTAATTTCTCCCTAAATGCTGCACTTTGGGGAATAATCGTATTACTACCGATCGATAAATTGAAATTAATATGAGTTTATGGTTTAAACGGTTTGTTGCAGCCATTTTCTTGGGTGGACAAGTAATTGTTCACATTCTCAAGGGCAAATTCAACTATCCAAATATTGTCGAGCAAATGGCTCTGGTTGGCCCAGAATCACTTTTAATCGCGCTGATCACATCAACTACGATTGGGATGGTGTTTACGATTCAGGTAGCGCGAGAATTTATTAATATCGGTGCGGGACAAGTGGTAGGAGGAGTTCTCTCGTTGGCACTCACTCGCGAACTTGCTCCAGTACTAACAGCGGTAGTGTTAGCTGGGCGAGTCGGTTCAGCATTTGCGGCAGAAATTGGCACAATGAAAGTCAGCGAACAAATCGATGCTCTGTACATTTTAAAGACCGATCCGGTCGATTATTTAGTGATTCCGCGCGTGGTAGCTTGTTGTGTGATGTTGCCGTTACTCACAATTTTATCGATCGTGACAGGAATGCTGGGTGGGCTACTAGTTGCTACCAGTATCTTTGGAATGCATGGACGAGTCTTTTTGGACTCAGCTCGCAATTTCTTAGATGGTTGGGATCTTTGCAGTGCGCCGATTAAAGCTATTTGTTTTGGTGCTTTAATTGCAATTATCGGCTGTAGTTGGGGTTTGACGACTACAGGCGGTGCGAAAGGAGTTGGGCAATCAACTACTACGGCTGTTGTGACTTCTTTACTAGCAATTTTTATCTCCAATTTTTTCCTATCTTGGATTATGTTCCAAGGTTCGGGTAGTGCTGTCTCGAAAGCACTTTGAATAATTTGAAAGTTGCTAAATGCAGGGATGATGCTAACTACTGAGGCCAAAGACTACCATAGCAATCGATCGATCATATTATTTGCCTGACCTTGATAGTTCCCGCCAAATAAGTTGTAATGGTTGAGAATGTGATAAAGGTCGTATAAAGTCTTACGAATTGAGTAGTCAGGATCTAATGGGTAAACATCATTGTAGCCCTGGTAAAAAGCGTTCGGAAAGCCACCAAATAGTGCTGCCATCGCAATATCGACTTCTCGATCGCCCCAGTAGGTTGCCGGGTCAAATATGACGGGGATGCCAGCAGTTGTAAAACTAGCATTTCCACTCCACAGATCGCCATGTACTAGCGCAGGTTTAGGATGATAATTCGCTAGCAGCTCAGGGATTTTTGCGATTAATTGAGCGGCTTTGGGAAAATGACCACCTTTGCTTTGTGCGAGTTGGATCTGATAGCCGATCCGATGGTTAGTGAAAAATGTCGTCCAATCAGTTTCCCAAGTATTAATTTGGGTTGTCGATCCGATCGTGTTATCAATATGCCAACCAAATTGCGATCGAGTATTAAGCTGGTAACGGTGCATCTTGGCGAGATTTCGTCCCATTTCTGTCCAGCTTTGAGGATTGACGCTGGTTGTCAAATCTAGGTATTCGATCGCCAAATAGCTACAGTCTTTACTCACACCCCAACAGATTGGTGTTGGTACTTTAATCGTTGTTGTTGCGGCTATTTCTAACAATCCTTTGGCTTCCGCCGCAAACATCTCCACCAGTGACGGTTGATTGAGTTTGAGTAGGTATCGATCGATCTTGTTGCTAATTAGATAGACTTGATTGATACAGCCGCCAATTGAAGATCGATCGACGATCTCAAAATGTTTACCTGTGGCTTGAGTAATTTTCGCCCCGATGTCATTCCACATTTGATGTTCGCCACTCTTGGATTTTGTCGATCGCCTTACCCGCCCAGACTTGAACATTTTGCCCGAATCGTTGAGCTTTGGAGGGAATAGTATTCGTGAATGCTCTGATTTTTACTCCAGCTATTTTTAATAAGTCGCTCGCTTGCGTTTGCCAAGTTTTCTCATCTTTATCCTCTATTTGGACTGTCGGAGTTGCTGGAGTAACTACTGGCGCGGGAATTTGACGTGGTTGGGGGGATTCTACTATTGTTACTTTTGGTGTAACTATCGGCGTAGGAACGATCTTAATAGATGGTTTTGGCGGGACTACTGGTTCGATCGGATTGTTCACCACTTCAGGAGTGGGCATCGCGATCGGGCTTGGTTTAGTGACGGGAACAGGACGTTCGATTTCGATTGCAGGTGGAGGATTGCTAACTACTGGTGCAGGTGTTGGAGCTGGATCAATCGATGGTTGGATAATCGGTGTTAAATTTGGGGGCTGAACTGGCTCTGGACTGGGGATAGGTAGAGTCTTGACGATCGTCGGTTCTGGTACTACTACGGGGCTAGGGATAGGTTTAATTATGGGCGGTGCAATCACGATTGGACTAGGTAAGATCGGTGCGGGAATAGGTGTTACTGAGGGGATTGGACTAGGTGTTGGCTTGACAGCTACATAGTCGGGATCTACCAAAGTCTGCGCCAGAATGGGATTGATCTCGCCGCGAATCAGTTTCGCTAGAGTATCCTTATTTTGAGGGTCATAAGTAATCATCCCAACAGTATCGTTATAGACATTAGGCCTCGGATTACCTTGATCGTCTATTAGTTCTAGTCTGACCCAGTTTTTGCCTTGTTTAAAGCCTTGAAGATAAACTGGTGCCCAGCGATCGAGTATAAATCTTTGGTCGTTGACTGTCACCCGAATCCGCCAGTCTGATGAACTCGCTGGACTTCGATTCGCCACCAGATGTGAAGGAGCATTGGTGAGATAGTAATCCAACATAATCGGCTCAGCACCATATGTACCCGCAGGGCGACTATATGTAAGTAGCGGTTGCTGCGGATCGGGATTATTTTCCGCAGTTTTTGTCAAAACATGGAATGTCACTTGAGCATATGCACCTTCATTTTTGAAACTCTCATGCCACGGACGTGAAGCAAATACACGCAAACTATGGGTTCCAGCCGCTAAATTTTTAAAAACCAGCGGTTGACTCACATCATATACGCCCTGATACGTTTGTTTGTCGAGAATGACATGCAAATGATTACCCAAACCTAGTTCGGGCTGTTTAAATAACGGCAGATCGTTTACTTGTAATTTGACAGTGACTCGATCATCTGACAAAATTTCGTCAGGTCGTGGGTTGAGGATTTGGACTTGGGGTTGGAATTTTTCTAAGCTCGGAGCTAGTTTCCGAATACTTTCTGGAGTATTGACTTCTGATAGTGGCCCATCAGTGGTGGCAAGAGCAGAATTATTGACCGAAAGAACTGATAAGTCCTGTATGGTTGTCGATTGCTCACAACTGGTAATCCCGATCGCCAGCATCAGTACTAAACACGATCCCACCAATTGAGAAACTAATTTCCACTTCAGATTCGCTCTCAACACCCGCACCTCTGCTTTACAAGCTACTAGTTAGCATTGCCTATTTTACTAGGATTAGCCCATTTTTGAACGATTTAGCTGTCAGCGATCCCCAACTTGCTTGGTCGATCGTCGCTGAATTATTACTTTTCGTAAATTCTATCTGAGAAGCAATCTGGATATTTAGAGATCGTTTCTCATCTTTTTCTCGATCGATTCGATTTTTGAGCGATCTCGGCTGAATCTGTATTCATGTAGATATATGACTAAATACTAGAAACTAAATTACTCCGCGCTCCTAAATTCAAACATATTACGCCAATCTCGATCGACCCTAGCCATTGCCCAGACAAGCTTTTTGGTTATTATTAAGTTTATTTAAAAAAAATCTATTAAGCTTGACTTTTAAACCAATTTCATTGAATCAGGATCGATATAAGCATCTTGGAGAGCGACTTTGAATTATTGTTAACTAATGGTGAATATAGGTCAGTCATCAACCTATAATTCATCAACAGCGTTACTGTTAAACAAACTTGTTTTGTTTATTCAAGTGCAGCTTGAGACTTGAAGTTCCATTGGAATCAAAGAATCGAGCAAGGTTTTTAGCTCCATTTTACTTATAAAATGGGCAATCCCAGTTGGGTATCACCTCGTTCCTTGTCTAGAGAGGAGAATCCTCATGACAATTAGTCCGCCAGAGCGGGAAGCAAAAGCAAAGGTAGTCGTTGACGTAGATCCAGTTCCTACTTCTTTCGAGAAGTGGGGTAAGCCAGGTCATTTCGATCGCTCCTTAGCGAAAGGACCAAAAACCACCACGTGGATTTGGAATCTTCATGCTCTCGCCCATGATTTCGACAGTCACACAAATGACCTAGAAGACGTTTCGCGTAAGATTTTCAGTGCTCACTTCGGTCATCTCGCAGTCATATTCGTATGGTTGAGTGGGATGTACTTCCATGGTGCCCGTTTCTCCAATTATGAAGCGTGGCTGACTAACCCCACTGGAATCAAACCCAGTGCCCAAGTCGTCTGGTCGGTTGTCGGTCAAGACATCCTCAATGCCGATGTTGGTGGTGGTTTCCACGGGATTCAAATTACCTCCGGTCTGTTCCAAATGTGGAGAGGCGCAGGTTTCACCAACTCCTTCCAGTTATATTGCACAGCTATTGGCGCGCTCGTCATGGCTGGTCTAATGCTCTTTGCTGGTTGGTTCCACTATCATAAACGCGCTCCCAAACTGGAATGGTTCCAGAATGTCGAGTCGATGATGAACCATCACTTAGCTGGTTTATTAGGTTTGGGATCCCTTGGTTGGGCAGGTCACCAAATCCACGTATCTTTACCTATTAACAAGCTGCTGGACTCTGGTGTAGCTGCTAAAGATATTCCCTTACCCCATGAATTCATCTTGGATGCTTCCAAGATGACAGAACTGTACCCCAGTTTTGCAAAGGGTCTGACCCCATTCTTTACTTTGAATTGGGCAGAATATGCAGACTTCCTCACCTTCAAAGGCGGTCTCAACCCTACTACTGGCGGTCTGTGGTTATCTGATCAGGCTCACCATCACTTAGCAATTGCGGTGCTATTCATCGTTGCTGGTCATATGTACCGCACGAACTGGGGCATCGGTCACAGCATGAAGGAAATCTTAGAAAATCATAGAGGTCCCTTTACTGGCGAAGGTCATAAAGGTCTGTATGAAGTAATGACTACTTCTTGGCACGCTCAGTTAGCAGTTAACTTGGCATTGATGGGATCTTTGAGCATCATCGTGGCACAACACATGTATGCGATGCCTCCCTACCCTTACCAGGCGACTGACTACGCGACTCAGCTATCGTTATTTACACATCACATGTGGATTGGCGGTTTCTGTATCGTTGGCGGTGCTGCTCACGCAGCAATCTTCATGGTTCGGGATTACGACCCTGCAATGAACCAGAACAACCTACTCGATCGGATGTTGCGTCACCGCGATGCAATTATTTCCCATCTGAACTGGGTCTCTATGTTCCTTGGTTTCCACAGCTTCGGTCTGTATATCCACAACGACACCATGCAAGCTTTGGGTCGCCCCCAAGACATGTTCTCTGATAAGGCGATACAGTTGCAACCTGTATTTGCACAGTGGATTCAAGGTTTGCACACTGCTGCTGCCGGAAACACTGCTCCAAACGCATTGCAAACTGCTAGTCTCGCTTTCGGTGGCGATACTCTCGCTGTCGGTGGCAAAGTGGCAATGATGCCGATCGTCTTGGGTACGGCGGACTTTATGGTTCACCACATCCATGCTTTCACAATTCATGTCACCGTTCTCATCCTCCTTAAAGGTGTCTTGTTTGCTCGTAGCTCGCGGTTAATCCCCGATAAAGCTAGTCTGGGCTTCCGTTTCCCTTGCGACGGTCCTGGTCGTGG
>JANYIT010000376.1 GCA_025358725.1 Chamaesiphon sp. GL140_3_metabinner_129_sub | reverse complement strand
ATTATGATTGAAATTAGGTACTCAACGCCAAGTTATGATAGAAAACTTTATCTCGTCATTGTCTGAAACGGCGTTTTTTCGTTAGATTGAAGCCAATTTATGGTTTACGACTGCGCCAAGTTATGCCGGAAGTCACATATCGCTGCGTCACCTGGGTGAGATTTTGAATCCGCCGACTCAGGGATTGAGTGACGCGAAATCCCTGAATACTCACCCCACTCACCAATAATCCGCCCAATATCCCAAAACCGAGCAACAACAACCATAGTTGACTTTCGGTTTCCTTGGTTTCCGTGGCTTGGTTGAGTACCGCAATTTTCAGGGTTACGTTGTCAAAGCTGGGTATTTCGACAGTTTTGACTAGGTAGTCTTCACCCGCAATTTTTAACCACCTGAATGTCTTACCCTGAGGAAATTGCCATTGCTGACGGCGATCGATCGGTAGCGTCGATGCCGTCACTAGATCGCCTTCAAAAGCGACCAGGTGCATCGAGGTATTACTCCGAATTTGTTTGAGCAGAGTGTCATCAACGGCAGTCCCGACGACCAAACCAGCGAGAAGTTTGGCACTAGATTTAATCGGCGTTAATCCCACCAAAGCAGATGAATGGGTACTCGTAGCTGTCAACACTCCAGCTAATTCTAGTCCAGCTTGGGCAGAACGATTGACAGCATCATCATTTAATTTTGCGGCGCGGAGTTCTCCTTGTTGCAAACACAATAAACTGTCGCCATTAGGATTGATTATTTTCACCAAATCTAGCTCAAAAGTAGCTTGGATTGGTAACAACAGTTGTTGCAACAGGGCGCGATCCTGACTCGTAGCAGCTCTGATAATATCACTGTTGGTACTGATTGCCCTGGCTTTCAAATTGAGGGCTTCTTGGCGTAATTGGAGATTGAGTTGCAATGAAGTAGCAAAATCCGCTGCCTCTTTTTGGGCATTTTGTTCGAGGTTATTTCGAGCAATTAACCCAAAGCCCACAATTCCCACAGTCCATACGCCGAGGAATGTGGCGAGTAGTGGCGACAATAACTTGACTGCCACCGAGAGTCGTGAATAGCGATTGAGCAGATCCATTGCTACTGCCCAGATTCGGCTACAGGTATAAAACCAGCTCGCTCGCTCGCGCTCATTGCTGGCGGACTGAAGATATATTGAATAAAGCTTTGGGTCGCTGCTGAAGGATTTTTATGCCAAACAACAGACAGGTGGCGTACCATTGGATAGTTGTTGGTCTTCAGGTTCTCTGGGGTGGGTGCAAATCCATTGAGGCTGAGCCGATTAACGGGTAGTTGATGGGAAATGGCGTGAGCTAAAGAAAAAGCACCAATACTGTAGGGAGTACTTTGAATTGCCTGAGTCAATTCCCCTTCCTTGCGAAACACCACCGCCTGGGGTGAATTCTTCAGATCTTTGCCCAAGTAATATTTCCGCAGAATTTGTTTGGCCGATTCATCTTCGGGTCGATCGAGCAAGACAATCTTAGCATTTGGGCCGCCAAGCTGCTGCCAGTTGGAAACGTTGCCACTATAAATATCCTGAAGATTTTTGGTGGTTAAATTCTTTACCCCAGTGACGCTAGGATGGGTAGCAACGAGTAACAGATCTCGAACAATTTCACGAGAATTCAACAGGTTGTCATTTTTGCCCACTTGTGCAGATTTGGCAATTGTCCCCACATCGACAACTTTTAGTTTAATTCCCTCGATGATGCTTTCCGACTGCCCTGGCTTGAGCTGGGTGATTTCGACGTTTTTGTTAATCGCTGAGTAATTGGTTTTTAAGAGAGTGAGCAAACCCGCCGTGCTGGATGAGCCACCAATCTTCATCGCAGCGGGGGTGGCTGTTGTCGAATTTAGTTGGGCACTATTGCTTTGAGTACAACTGCCGAGGGGTAGCAGCATCAGCGCACTGATCGAAAAAATAACTAATTTTTGCACAGTCATCGATAGTGGTGGTGGGGTAATCAAGAATCTCGTTCGCAGAGTGTACCGGAGGTAATCGAGACTATGTTTAATATTCCCCAATTATTGGTAATTACGTCCATTCTGCTGGAAATAATTGATAGTAGCCGCCTGTACTTGCGCTTCAAGCACGAGATTCCGTCAATCACCCGTTGAGAAAACAGTGCCTGTTACTACCATCCCGCCGTGCCAGATCTACCAAAATTGCCGAGGTTGGATTGAAGCATAAAACCCCAACAATCTCTACTTAAGATGCTTCTGAGAGAGATTTTGGTAACGAGATTCAAAGCCGATAATCATTGTATGTAGAGTCAGATAAATCCGATCTTCACTGATTTTCTGGAGGAGTGGAGATCGCTTTAATTGAGCATAGAGATCTTGTTTCACCCGTGCCATTGCAAAGGTAATTCCTCTAGCTGCTAATTCATCATATAACTCTTCGAGCATATCCATGGCGGTGATGTCAATTTCAGCGATCGCTTCGGTATTGAGTACAAACCATTCTACAGGCGTAACTTCCAGATCGATCGACCTCAAAGCGCGACACTTAAAATCCTCTGCATTGGCAAAACATAACGGGGCATCATAGCGATAAATTACCAATCCAGGAATTGTCGTGGCACCTTCCCAATCGTTAATATCATGCAATCCTGGGAGATTGGGGACAGTTCCTTGCACGGCATCATGAGGATGTGCCAATCTAGATAATAATTCAACTACTGATAAACCTACGGCGATCGCTACACCCACCAAAATATCTGTAACCAACACACCGCAGGTAGTAATAATAGCGAGAAAAAAATCACTGCGGCGAAATTGATATAGGCGAATAAACTCTGGAATTTCAATCAATTTAAATGCGGCAAAAATCACGATTGTCCCCAACGCCGCTTTGGGAAATAGTGACAGAACTGGGCGCAACCACAGCAGTACCGAAATCACCACACCCATCGCAATTAATGAAAAAAGTTGGGTTTTGCTGCCCAAATTATCCCCAATTGCCGTGCGACTCCCACTACTACTGACTGGAAATCCCTGCACCAATCCCGCCCCCAAATTTGCCAGTCCCAGGGCGAGTAATTCCTGATTTGCATCGATCTTGCACTGATGACGAGCGGCAAAAGATCGCGCCGTCAGCACATTATCCGAATAACCGACGATCGCAATCCCCAGCGCGGAGGCTAGCAGGTCTGGGAGTTGGGCGGAAAAGTTCGGAACGATGACTCGGGGCAAACCTGCTGGAATTGCGCCCACAACGGCTAATCCCTGACGATCGAGATCAAAGATTGCGACAGCAGCAGTACCGATTAAGACGGCTAATAAAGGTGCCGGAGCTTTGGGAAAAAAATACCCGATCGCGAACAGGAAACCAAACACCAATCCGGCTAAAATTAGGGTGATCAGATAGACTCGATCCTCCCCAGGAGCGGCTACTTGGAGTGAGCGTAGTCGGACTACGCCAACGATCTGGTGGATGAATTGAGTCACCTGTGCAAATACGGTGTTGCCTTGAATGGACATACCGCTAATTTTGCCCAATTGTCCCGCAATCATGATCAGCGCGACACCTGCCATATAGCCGATGAGAATCGGCTTCGAGAGCAGATTTGCGAGAAATCCTAATCTCGCAATATAACCAACCACACAGATCGCCCCAACCAGCATCGCCAGAGTCGCAGTTAGCACCCCATAATTACTCCGATCTGCCAGCAGCAATGGTGAAATCGCCGCCGCCGTCATCACCGCAGTGGTTGATTCTGGCCCCACCGAGAGTTGGCGCGAGGAGCCAAATAGAGCATATACAAACATCGCAGGGAGGATCGTCCACAGTCCCACCACGGGCGGAACGCCAACTAATTCCCCGTATGCCATACATTGCGGAATCAGATAAGCGGCAACTGTCACACCTGCGAGCAGATCTGCTCGCAACCAGGATCGCTGATAGCCCAATAATTGGCGTAACCCTGGTAATCTCAGCAAAAATCTCTGTTGCATGTTCGTTGCTAACCCTAATTCGATGCTGGCAACTCAATCACCATCACCGAGCAAGGTGCATGATGTAAAACATAATTGCTCGTACTGCCGAGAAACATTTCACTCAACATTGATTTCTGATTCCGTCCCATGACAATTGCATCCGCAGACCAATTTTTTGCAACTTCACAAATCATCGATCCTGAATTACCAAAGTTTTGCGAAACCTCAACTTTGATGCCTCGATCTTTGGCTTGCGTTGCATAAGTTTGAAGCTGATCGCTCCCACGTTGTTCGTATTCATGCCATTCTTTGGCATATTGCTCGATCGCTACATCATTAACAATCGGAAACATCCCACCAACTAAGGGACTAAATCCAGTTGGTGACATGGGATTGATCACATGCAAAAGTAAGACTTCAGCATCAAATTTACCCGCTAAGGTCAATCCTGCTGTCAAGATTTCTTGTGATTCAGGGGAGTCACTAAGGGCGATTAAGATTTTTTTAAACATTAGGGTTATTCCTCATTAATAATTAAAAGTTTAATCTTGCGATAACTGCAACTTGAAACTAACTAGATAATGGTGGCAACTGAATCACCATTACCGAGCAAGGCGCATGATGTACGACATAATTGCTCGTGCTGCCAAGCAAGACTTCGTTCAACATTGATTTCTGATTTCGTCCCATCAAAATTGCATCTGCCGACCAATTTTTTGCAGCTTCACAAATTAACGGCCCAGAGTCACCATAGTTCTGTAAAATATCAGCTTTAACTCCACGCTCTTTCGCCTGTTTTGCATAAGCTTGGAGTCGATCGATCCCTGTTCGTTCATACTCATTCCAGGCCTGGATGTATTGAGCGATTGCCAGATCGTTCATAATGGGTAATATCCCTCCCATTAATGGACTTTCAACCGTACTTAGACCGTGTGGCACCAGTGGATCGAGGACGTGCAAAATTAGAATTTCAGCACCCATTTTCTCTGCTAGTGTTAATCCCGATGCGAAGATTTGGGCGGAATCAGGGGGGGCACCAATTGCGAGTAAGATCTTTTGCAACATTGGCATCATGTCTCATCGATAACTATAACTAATTTTACACCGATCAAATTGAATAATTGTGTCAATTTTAATATTGTTAAATAACTTGTTGCAATTGTTAACTGCTCACAGCTTCCTCACATCATCGATCTAAAATATACTTGGGATATCTCTTGAAATATTCCAGCTCTGTATTGAAAAAAGGTAAGAATTTGCTAGTAGTATAAATCCACACGAATAATATTCTGTATGAAATTATCTAAAATACTTGCTCAATTATTAGTCGAATATACAGACAAACCTTTACCACTATCTGTATTGTTAGAGCAAGTAGGAAATAGTGGATTTGGAACGATCGCTGGAATATTAACAATTCCCATGCTGATCCCTCTGCCCATCCCCTTAGCTGGATTTTCGGCATTGGTTGGTAGCGGGATTATTCTCGTTGGCTGTCAATTAGCTTTAGGCTATGAAAAACCATATTTACCGCAAAGGATTGCCCGGATAGAACTATCGCCTGCTGCTTCCCAGAAATTACTCAAACAGATTGATCGATTGCTTCAACCTTTAGAAAAGATGTCCAGACATCGACTTTCTAGGTTTAGTAATAGTTGGTGGGGCTGTCGAATTATTGGCATCTGTTTGGCTTGGGATGCCTTATTAATGTCTTTGCCATTACCGATTCCACTGACGAATCTTGTTCCTGCTTATACGATTCTATTTCTGGCGATCGGACTGTTAGAATTTGATGGATTGTTTATTCTGATTGGCTATGGAATGATTGTAGCTACAACTCTTTTCTTTGCCAGTATTGCAGGTACAATTTGGCAATTAGCTAGCCATTGGTTGCAGATTTTGATGAAGGGCTTTAATTGAATAATAATTAATTATCTCAAAATTTTACTAATTGATAAAATATGTGTTTGACAGCTTCAGCGGCAATTACATAAAGTGCGATAATTGCCCCTAATACCAGTAAAAATCGTAGCGGCAATGCTTGAAAACCTAATAACGGAGCTAAAGGCGTAAAGGGGATAATTAACGCCGTAGCAACCGTTGCCAAAGTTGCCCAAAATAAGTATTTTCCAGGCTTACTATTGAAGATCGATTGACGAGTCCGCACCACCAGCACTACCAGGGAGGCAGAGATCGTCGATTCGATAAACCAACCTGTTCTAAACTGTTCTGGTTGGGTGTGCAGCAACAACAGTAATGCGCCAAAGGTAAGGTAATCAAACATCGAACTGAGTAGTCCAAATACCACCATAAAGTTGCGGATGAATTTGATGTCCATGCGCCGAGGTTTATTGACGAGTTCTCGATCGACTCGATCTGTGGCGATCGTCATTTCAGGGAAATCTGTCAGCAGATTTGTCAATAAAATCTGACTAGGGAGGAGTGGTAAAAAGGGAATAAATAACGAAATCCCCGCCATGCTAAACATATTCCCAAAGTTGGCACTCGTCGCCATAAATACATATTTGAGTGTATTTGCAAAGGTGATCCGTCCTTCTTTGACACCCTCAATCAATACATTCAGATCCTTTTCCATCAGCAAGATGTCTGCCGCCTCCTTGGCGACATCTACCGCACTTTCGACGGAAATACTCACATCTGCTGCATGGAGTGCCGAAGCATCATTGATCCCATCGCCCATATAGCCCACCACGTTTCCCGCCTTTTTGAGAGCGATGATAATTCGCTCTTTTTGGTTCGGCTCTACTTCAGCAAAAACATTCGTTCGTTGCACTCGATGTATCAGTGCTTCATCGCTGAGTTGTCGCAGTTCGGAGCCTGTCAATACCGGAGTTTCTGGCAGTCCGATTTGCTTAATAATACTAATTGCAACAGCGTGACTATCACCCGTAATCATCTTAGGCGTAATTCCCATCTGCTGGAGTTCCCGCAGCGTATCGGCAATACCTGCTTTCGGCGGATCGAATAGAGCGAGATAACCCAGGAAAGTCATGCTTGTTTCATCGGCTTTGCTCAAGGATGTTTTGTCGAATACGCGATAAGCGACACCCAAGGCTCGAAATCCTTTGCTACCCAATTCTTCGGCTTGGTGATGAAGCTGTTGACGTTCTCCAGTAATATCGACAATTTCACCTGGAGTATTCTCCACCGTGGTACAGACATCGAGAATATTTTTTAGTGCGCCTTTGGTAATAATTAGCTGGCTATGATTGCTCGAAAACAAAATGCTGAGGCGTTTGCGATTGAAGTCATAGGGTACTTCGTCGAGCTTTTGATAACTAGAGATATCGAATATTTTGTGTTGCCGAATTGCGGTATCGATCGGATTTGCATAGCCAGATTCCGAGGCAGCATTGAGATAAGCATAAAATAACACCCTGTCACTTTCATTTCCAGCTATATCGATCGCCGCGTTAATTTTGACTTCTCCTTCTGTCAGCGTCCCAGTTTTATCGGTACAAAATACATTCATGCTGCCGAAATTCTCGATCGCTGCCAACCGTTTAACAATTACCTGTTTCTTCGCCATTTGTTTAGCTCCTCGTGCTAAATTGACGCTGACAATTGCAGGTAATAATTGCGGTGTCAAACCTACTGCTAGAGCAAGTGAAAATAGAAAAGATTCCAAAACTGGACGTTTTAAATAAACATTAGCGACAAAAATCAACACCACCAAAATCAGGGTTACTTCCATCAAAAAGTAACCAAACTTACTCAATCCGCGCTCAAATTCTGTTTCTGGAGGTCTGAGTTTGAGCCGTTCTGATACCTTACCAAACTCCGTCTGTTTCCCCGTTCCTACCACCAATGCCTGCGCCGAACCGCTGATGACGTGAGTACCCATATACAGAATATTGGTGCGTTGGCTCAATCCCGCAGCTTCAGCTACTACACCACTCATTTTGTCGGCTGGGTAAGTTTCGCCAGTTAGTGCCGCTTCATCGACTGACAAATCTTTCGATTCCAGCACCAAACAGTCACCAGGAATACTTCCCCCCGCCGCCAGCAGCACAATATCGCCTGGAACGACATTTTCAGAGGGAATCTCTTGCGCTAGTCCCTCTCGCAACACTGTGGCTTTTACCTGCACCAAAGCCAATAGCTTCTCAACCGCATTCGATGCTCCGCGCTCTTGCCAAAACCCCAATAATCCACTAATAATCACGATCGCTAAAATGATGATTGCATCTGCGGCATCCCGTAGAAAAATCGACAGCCCCGCCGCAAACATCAGGATCAGAATAATTGGACTTTTGAACTGATTAAATAACAGCGTTAACGAGTCCGATTTGTGCTTTTGAGTAAGACTATTGGCACCGTATTTACTCAGGCGTTGTTTCGCATCTTGAGTATTTAATCCTGCGCTGCTAGAGTGCATTTGCTCAAGCACTCGATCCGTTGATAGGCTCCAAAATGGAGGATTTTGTGGATTCATTGGTTGTTCTCTTCGTTAATCGAAAAATAGAAATTGGTTGTTACTATCTCCCTAACAAGAAGAATTTAGCTGACACTATGAATTAATGATTTTAGGCGATCGATGCTTTTTCTGCTCGGTTGCACCATTGAGTAAGACGAAAGCCCCTAAAGAAAATTTAGGGGCTGGGCTTACTCAATAGTAAGGTTTTAAAGCCCATGCCTTTAGGCAGATTGTTTTTAGAACGGAGTTTGCTTGGTGCATTTTCATGGACGGGAAACCCGTCCGAAAATGCATCCGCTAAATCTCCGTCCTAAAAACCTCGCTTTCAACTTTCAACTTTCAATTTTTAACTTTTTAAGAGCATTAAATTAGCTCAATGAGGTTGTAGTTTGATTAGGGTTTGGATCCCCGCAGCGTCACCGATTCTAACTGCTAGCATGATGCCGTTGGCATCCTGTCCGGTTAAAACCTCAGTTGGTGAATCAACTGTATGGGCGTAAGTTACTTCATCTTTACCAATCTCGATCGTTAATTTATTGCCATTTTTAGGCGGATCGTAAACCATTGCCATCAACGGCGCATTTTGGATTAGTTCTTCATCACCAAGTTCCGAACTAAGGATTTCAATTGAGATATGTCGTCCGCGATTCCCATCGGTAAACTGGTCAAAAAATTCCAGCCAGCGATCGCTCGATACAGATTTATTGATATCAATTTTATTCATGGTATGACTCCTATGGATATAATAAATCATGTAAAAATGTAGCTGCACCTGGACAGTTTGTTAGCTAGATATTTGGCTACAGTCCATGTATTTGAAAAGGTTTTCAACTGCTTACATTTCCAATATTAAATTGAAGCTGTGAGGATCTTGTGAGGAAAATATGTAGTTGTCGAATTAAGGCTCAATTACATTCTGTTCGAGTATTTGCTCCTCACAAGTTTCTCACAGTATTCTCGTAGGCTAAAAGGAATAGAATGTTGGGAGACAAAGCCGATCGAAGTTAGCAAGCTGCTATCCATTCAGCGGAAGATATGGTATTCAATTTGCAGCGTTGCTGAATTCAGTTATGAAAAGCTAGAGATGGGAGATGGGAGATGGGAGATGGGAGAGTGAGATAATTGTTTGTTGCAAAAAGCGAAAAGTGCGGTCTTGGGGTTTCCCCAAGTAGAGCACCTTTTCAAGACATGGTGAATCATACATCAATTCAGCAACGCCCAATTTGCGAAAGTAGCCAAGATTGACGAAAATCGATGAACAATAAAAACCAGGATAATAATTATGCGACCTCTAATCGATTATCTCAAGCTTTTTTGCTGTTGTCTGATTGTGGCAGTAGGAATCTACAGTTGCAAAGTATTACCTGCTCTGGCAGATCGATTCTCCACAGGAGAGGCTGCGCCAACGATAGTTGCCACACCGATCGATCTAAAAATTAGTTTGGGAAATACCGCAAATGAACTCAAGTTTTTCCCCGATCGAGTACAACTAGTTGCAGGCAAAAAATACAAATTACTACTATCTAATTCCAGTCCCCAAAAACATTATTTCACGGCGACTGAATTTGCTAGCAGTAGTTGGACGCAAAAAGTTGATGCTGGTAATGTTGAAATCAAAGGTGCGATTCAAGAATTAGAA
>JANYIT010000369.1 GCA_025358725.1 Chamaesiphon sp. GL140_3_metabinner_129_sub | reverse complement strand
GATTAGCTCAGCACCAGTAGTTAGACCTGACGTTTACAGAGGAATGAAACTCTGCATTAAAATTAGTTGCAAATGCTTGACAGCAACTATGAATACTATCTAGATTCTTTGCTTGTAGGCTTAAGTAAAGTGACATCATGGGCGACGCAAAAAGACGGAAAGAGAATAATCAAAAACCCGACGGGACAAGAATTGTCTCCTGGCTACCATTAACGACAACTCAGTCAGCAGAATTTGTCCAAATGACCACCAAAGGAGCTTGGATTGGCATTGGACTATTAGTGTTTAGCTGGTTTATGGTGCGCTGGATTGGACCTAGTTTCGGCTGGTGGCAGATCGTCGGCTAAACTGATCCAAGTACGGTAATCAGGGTAGCGATCGACCCCAGCATCAGCTAGTTAGAAATGTCATAATAAGTCTGGATACTTGTAATTAGTTCGATTCTCCACCACTGATTGGCTATGAATTCTTCAGAACGATCCTTAGCTCGCTCCTATAGCCAGGAAGATGTCCAGCAAATCCTGAACATCGCGCTGGCGCAGCATCCTAGTGCAGATACAGAATTATCTTACAAACAGCTATTAGAAATTGCTGATGAACTGCGAATTGCACCTGATACACTCAAACTTGCTGAAAGCCAGTGGTTGACTCAACAGGGTGCTACCGAAAAATTCCAGGAATTTGAAGCTTACCGTCGATCGAAGTTTCAAAATAAATTAGGCAAATATACAATTACGAATACTTTCCTGATCGCCTTAAATTTCCTCACTGGATTTGGGGTACCTTGGTCTTTGTACGTGCTGATCTTCTGGGGCATGGGGTTTGGGTTGGATGTGTGGAAATTCTTTAGTCAGCGGCAGGGACAAGCTTACAATCGGGCATTCCAAAATTGGGAACGCAAACAAAAGATTCAGAAATCAATTACTGGCTTAATTGATAAATTAGTTTAAAATGTTGCCAGTTAGCAGTGGAGTTAGACAATTGCGACAACAGTGGCTATGGTTGTTGCTGTGGACAATACTTGGTGCTAGCTTACGATTGACTAATCTAGATGGTAAGCCGCCGTGGACGGATGAATTTAGAACACTAGTGTTGAGCGTGGGGAATAGTTTTCAATCAATTCCACTCGATCGAGTAATTAATTTTCAAGATTTACTCGCGCCCTTAATTCCCAATCCGACTGCGACAATTAGCGATATTATCCAACGGGTATCGATCGAAGATCGTCAGCCCCCAATTTATTTTGTCTTAGTACATCTATGGATGAAATTATTTCCCACAGATGGAGGATTAGTTAATTTATGGGCTGCCAGAGCGTTACCTGCTGTACTGGGAATTTTGACAATTCCGTGTGTATATATTTGTAGCTATTTTACATTCCGATCGCGGCCAGAAAATACCCAAGCTGCTCACACAATTGCTAACTTTACCGCTGCGATGTTGGCGGTATCACCCTATGGGATATTTATCGCTCAAGAAGCGCGTCATTATAGTTTCGCGATCTTGTGGGTGATCATCTCAATTAATTGTCTGGCGATCGGTTGCAGATACCTCACTGGTGGACAAAAATTACCAATCCCCTTAATTTTTGGGTGGGTAATTGTCAATGTCTTGGGGATGGGAACACATTATCTGTTTAGTATTATTCTGATTGCGGAAGTAATCGCATTAGGATTAGTATTTTGGTGGCAGATTCGCCAAATTCAATTTAGATCTGAATTAAATCATCCTGCGGCGATCATCGCCAAAAATATTTTATTACAGCTAAGTTGGCAGCGATTAGTGATGGTAATCTTGGGTTCTGCCGCTGGTGGAGCTGTCTGGTTATGGCTATTAGTTAGTACTTACGATCGCAATATCTCCGGCTGGATTGACAATCAACCTCATAAACTAATTGAAGTATTCAATCCCTTTTTTCAGGTGATCGGCGCAGTGATTTCGATGATGTCACTGCTGTTGATTGAGGTGACAGAATTACCCCAATTTTGCATTTTTTCAGATGTTCCCACCGACATTAATATCCCGATCGTGATTTTGTCAGCAATTATCATGCTGATATTTTTTGCGTGGGTGACTCCGCTGCTCAACCGAGGATTGCGGATTAAATGGAGACAACCACAGGTGCAAATTGGGACGATCGCCATCATTAGTTTTACAGTTAGTTCGATCGGGTTATATTTAGCAATTCCGTGGTTAACTGGAGTCGATATTACCCGTGGCGCGAGGTATCACTTTGTTTATTTTCCAGGCATCATGATGCTGATTGGGTTGGGATTAGCCAGTTGCTGGGAGAGTAACCCGTCGATCGCCAAATGGGTATCTGGGAAACAGGCTGTGACGATCGTCTTATTAATGGGATTGCTGAGTAGTGCCATCGTTGCCAATAATTATGGCTATCACAAATACTACCGCTCCGAACAAATTGTCCCGATGATTCAACAATCGGTGCCGATTCCTGTCCTAATTGTGACTACGCACAATACTTTAATCCAAGTCGGCGAGATGATGGGACTAGCTTGGGAACTGCGCCGCACTGCGGCTGTGCCACAGCCGCTGCGCCAACAGCTAAATCACAGTACCCAAACTCAGTTTCTCTTGGCTCGTCAATTCCAGAAACTGTGCGATCGCAATTGTGCGGCTACTAATATTCTGCGTGAGACTGTCGAGCGACTTGCTCACCCGATCGATATATGGCTTGTCAACTTCTACGCGCCTGTCAGTCTACCACCTACTTGTGATCGAGATAAAAAGTTTACGCAGGGAGTCTATGGCTACCAGTATCAGCTTTATCACTGTCAACCAATTCAAGATCTGGCATCTTGATCGATCGCTCAAATTGCACATTTTATCTCAGTCAAAATGCTCAAAATCGCTGACCCCACTGCCAGATCGCAAATTTGGTTGGCTAGAATTAGGACATCAAGATGTAATTATTAATGATTCTGTCAAAATAGCAACTACTACCAAGCAATAATTAAGCTTGTATTTAAAAACTTTATATCCCTAAACTTTGGCTGGTGTGACCCTATGGCAGACACAAATAATATATCCGTTGGAGCAGCTCATCCCCTGGATAATTTAGCTTTCGATCTTACGCCCGAAGAACTAAAAATAATTGGATATTTTGCCCAGGGTCAAAAGCACTCTATCTCCAGCCAAAACTTAAAGTTAGAATATACTGAAACCTCAATCCGATTAAGCAATAGTAGTTGTAAATTACTCGGCATTAGTAAACAGGTGAATCAGTGGCAGCGCAAAGTATTAATTAGTAACAACTCTGTCTACAAAGCTAGCTTAGTGGCAGCTTTAACAGCGTCAGGATTTATTACCAAACAAAAATCATCTCATCCTGAATTTACCGAACATCATCACTATCAAATTCCTGATGGATATAAATTAAATTATACTGAAGCCATCGAGCTGTGGAAGATTTGGTGGAACAACAAGCGTTATCAACTCAATGCTCCTAGTCCACCAATTGATGTTCTAATCTTTAGTAAAGGTGATTGGTATTCAGTTCAGGATTTACAACCTAAACAGGGAAGTTTTATTCTCAAAACTGCTAAAAAAGAAACCAATGTCGATCCAGAAGAATATGTCGTCTGGATCGATCAAGCTGAATCAAATTTTGTAGCTTCATCACACTTGCGTTCATTGCAACAACCATCAGCACAGCTAGATTCCAATCTGTTGTCTGAAGGAAATATTCCAACCGAAGTTCTCCTCCCCGCAGTACAATCAATGGCGCAGTTAGAATTACCTGTCGATCGACGATCTCTCACTGTTGGCGAAGTTACTACTGATGCAGCGCATCGCTCTAGTCTCTCTGCTAGAGGCTATATTAATGAGCTGCCAGAACCGGAAGAAGATCTCGATCTAGAGTCCTATTTGAGTACTTTTAATACCGAGGATTCAGAGGATATCGATCGCATTGAAGGGATTTATAATATCGGGGAACTGCTCAGTGGTAGCAATATTCTGGATGATGTCACCCCACCACCGCCGCCACGAAGATTGACAAGTTTTCCCTCACCAGCATCGGCACAGATTGGCTCATCACCAGTTGAGCCTCCAGCTAGCCCAGCACCGCCAGTTGCAGCTTCAATTCCAGTTCAGCCAATACTTTCAATTTTACAGCGGCAAGCATTGCTCAAAGGCAAAGCGATCCATGTACTTGCTACATATCTCCAAGAAGGCGATCGAATTACCCAGACTGAAGTACTAAAAAATGCTCAAGGACAAGAAATCAACCGCAAAGTAACCAAAATTCAGCGGGGTTGTCCCAGTTGGACGATCGACCAAATTAAGAAAATTGAAAGTTGAAAGTGATACCTCGCTGGCAACTTTCAACACCAAGCTATCCCTCGTGAGCGTTTTTGCTGGCTTGTCCGCCACTAAAAACGCTCAGATCTCGTCAATTGTCCAGAAGAAGCGGTAAAGTTGAGATATCTGAGGAGATAGGTTTATTGCATGATCGGTCAGTTACTAGCGGGACACTATCGAATACTTCAAGTTTTAGGTGTTGGGGGATTTGGTCAAACCTATATCACCGAAGACTTACATCTACCTGGTAATCCCAAATGCGTACTCAAGCATCTCAAACCAGCTAGTCCAGATCGATCGTTATTAGCGATAGCGCGAAAGCTGTTTGAGAAAGAAGCGATCGTTTTGCAGCAGTTGGGAAACCACGATCGCATCCCTCGCTTACTTGCCTATTTTGAAGAACAACAGGAATTTTATTTAGTTCAGGAGTATATCCCTGGACATCCGCTCTCCACCGAGTTGAAAAATGGTAGTAAGTGGAGCGAAGCCCAAGTCATCGAATTGCTCCAAGAGATTCTCGATATTCTAGTCTTTATCCACAGTCAGGGCGTGATCCATCGCGATATCAAACCTGATAATATTATGCGTCGCAATCTCGATCGACGATTGATCCTGATTGATTTTGGGGCGATCAAACAAGTCCGCAATCAGCAGATGCTGCACGGACAAAATACGATGACAGTTGCGATCGGCACACCGGGCTATATGCCGATCGAGCAAGCCTCCGGCAATCCGCGTGGGAGTAGCGATATCTATGCTTTGGGGATGATTGGGATTCAAGCTCTCACTGGAGTCAATCCTTACGATCTCGCCGCAGACGATCGCACTGGCGAACACAAATGGGAACATCTCACGGTTGCCAATCCCCAGCTAATCGCCATTCTCCAACGGATGACGCGCTATCACTTCAAAGATCGTTATCATACGGCGACAGAGGCCTTACAAGCCATTCAAGGGCTAAGTGGTGGCACTTTTACCCCAAGCTCTACTTATGTTCAAACAACTAAACCTGCAACGCCGCCCCATCAATCGTCACCATCCAATCTTGAGTCAAAAACAACAGTTTTAGCTGCTCGTCCAGATCGCACTATCCCTCCTGTCTCGCAACCAACAGCACCGACACAACCAGCTCGAAGTTTCTTTCCCCTGATTGGCTGTCTGGCAATAATCTTGGCAGCAGCAGGTGGTTTGGCTTGGTTGAGCAGTAAATTATTGAATCAACGAGACTTCGCTACAGATATTCAATCCGATCTGTGTCGGATGGCGGCTCCAACTGATTTACCCTCGACGAGAGTGCGATCTAAACCCCAACGAGATGCCAACATTCAAGCTAATTTACCGCGCGGAACTAAGGCTGTTTACTTAGCCGAGCAGGACGCTTTTATCCAAATTCAGATGGCAGATCGATCGACAGGGTGGGTTTACAATAACCAAGTGAGTGGCTGTAATGTACCATTAGCGACACCAAAACCAACGCCTAGACAATCGATTGAGAGTCCCAAGCCGATCCCTTTACCCTCACCCAAAGTCAATCGTCAACCCATCTCAGCCCCACCCATCCCCACACCTAGCCCATCCGACTCCCCTACGCCATCTCCGTCGCCAATTGAAATCGAGGTGCCATCCCCTTCGCCAACACTATCGCCTGATTCAACACCCTCTCCTACGCCCACTGCTAGTATATATCCAGGTCGATCGAGACCATCTCCCACACCATCAACTTTATCTCCCACCCCATCCCCATCAGGGATCAAACCAAGTCTCGATCGATCTGGCTCGGAAAAACCTTCAACCAATAGCACTACTCCAACCCCAAAACAGTCAAATTCAGAAACAGACAAAACACCCATCTGGTAGTTAAGGAGCTGGAGCTATAATTCAGCCGCAATTCTAACGTCTCTACTAATTTCGAGCAAGATTGCAATAACTGCTCCTGCTGAGTTACCAATAAACAAATGAAAACCGATCGATCTTTTTCAGGATATGCCCAACGATGGTCAAAAAAGTTAGTTATTTTATTAACGATCGCGATTACTACACTCGCGATCTTGTTAACGATCGATTCACTAGATCGATCGTCCCTCAGTGCCCAACCTAAATCTATACCAACAGTTACTTCAACACCCAGCCCTATACTTACAGCACCAGTAATTAGTGGTAAAACTTTTAAAGTAGCAACCAGGATAGTTTCCCCATTCGTCACTGAAGAAAATGGTGAATTGGGCGGTTTTAGTATTGAATTATGGAAAAATATTGCCCAAGAATTGGATATTAAATCTGATTTTCAACAGACTCAAAGTGTCGCTGAACTACTAAACATAGTCAAATCAAAACAAGCAGATGTCGGTATTTCAGCAATTTCTGTTACATCACAACGAGAACAGGATTTCGATTTTTCACAACCAATTTTTGATTCGGGCTTGCAGATTTTAGTGCGTAGTCAGGGTCATCAAAGTTCGATCGGACGATTAGTCGATTCTCTATTTACACCAGCATTCTTCCAACTATTAGGAATTATGTTGCTAATCGTCTTAATTCCCGCACATATTATCTGGTTGGTAGAACGCAATCACAGTGGTGGATTCTTGGAAAATAGTGCTTATTTTCCAGGTATTCTCAAAGCCTGTTGGTGGGCAGCCGGGACACTCGCAACTCAAGCGGAGGAAATGCCTAAAAGTCCTTGGGGTCGAGTTATGGCAGTGATTTGGATGTTTATTAGTGTGGTATTCATTGCTTATTTCACAGCAACAGTTACTACTTCACTGACTGTCGAACAACTCCAAAGCAATATCAAAGGACCTCAAGATCTTGTAGGTAAACATGTTGGCACGATCGCCGGAAGTACATCAGCAAACTATCTCCAACAACAAAAGATTGCTGCCAATGAATTCAAACAGATCGATCAAGCTTATGCGGCTTTAAATAATACTGATGTAGATGCAGTGGTATTTGATGCACCAATTTTGCTCTATTATGCCGCCCATGATGGCAAAGGTAAAGTGCAAGTAGTGGGAAGTATCTTTAGGAAAGAAAGCTACGCGATCGCCTTACCAAATGGTAGCCCTTATCGCAAACCAATTAACAATGCCCTGCTGTCACTTCAAGAAAAAGGAACTTATCAAGAAATCTATGATAAGTGGTTTTCCAACAAATAGATATATTGCCTTGTAATTACAATCTTTAGAATACCTTTCTAATTATTTTCTCCATCTCCTGCTCTATTGAAAAATATCAACCAAAACTCATCACTAGCAACAAGGTTAGATCCAATCTCCAATCGAATCATAAATTCAACCCCAACTTATTGGTACACGGGTTATTGTCCCCACAGTGGCGAACTATTAAAATTACCGCGCACTCATAGCGTAGAGCAGATCGCTCGTAACTTAATGGTGGAATTGGCACGGGAAGAGCGATACAATCGCGAGGGTAAGATGTATGGGGTGTTACTAGTTGAGACAAATCCAGGCGAATACTACTCGATTAAGGCTTTTTCGGGACTATTGAATGGTGAGGCTATCGTGGCTGGATGGGTACTGCCAATTCCTGGGCGCGATCGAGTATCCATCGCGGAAGCTGCTACGCTGGAAGATCTAGCGACGATGAAGCAAGAATTAATCGATCTAGATCGAGGTGCAAACAGAGAGCAATATAGATTATTAACAGCAGAATTTGCCGACAAATTGGAGAAACTATCGCTCGAACATCGACAGCGCAAGGCATTTCGACAACAACAGCGAGAGCGATATGAATCTAGCCTCAGCGATTCAGAATTAACAGCAACACTCGACAAGCTAGTCGCAGAAAGCTGCCAAGACGGACGAGAACGCCGTCAGCTCAAACAAGAACGCGATGCAATTTTACAGCCGCTCCAGGCGGTTTTAGACCAGACTGACGATCGAATTCGGGAGCTGAAGCAACGACGCAAGCTTCGATCGCGTCAACTTCAGACGCAGATGCACGATGCTTATCAGTTGATGAACTTTTTGGGCACATCTAGCTCGTTGCGAGAATTGATGCCCGCAGGTATTCCCACTGGCACGGGCGATTGTTGTGCGCCAAAGTTACTTCATTATGCGGCTACTCATCAGCTTAAACCGATCGCGATGGCAGAATTTTGGTGGGGCAAAAATAGTCAGGACAAGCGTCAGGGTGAATTTTATGGAGCTTGCCAAGATCGCTGTCAACCGTTGATGGGTTTTATGCTGGCGGGTTTATCTTCACAGTCTTCTAAGCTGGATTTATCGATTATTTACGAGGATGAATATCTAATTGCAGTTGATAAACCTGCGGGATTGTTGTCTGTACCTGGACGGACGATCGATCTACAGGATAGTGTCCTGAATCGGTTGCGGCAATTCTACCCAGAAATTTATGCGGTACATCGACTCGATCGAGATACTTCGGGGATATTATTATTAGCACTGGATAAACTGAGCTATCGACATCTGAGTCAGCAGTTTGATGATCGACAAATCCACAAGATTTATGAAGCAATTTTAGGCGGGAAAGTTGAAATTGAGCAAGGATCGATCGATCTACCATTATCGGGAGATCCACTCGATCGACCGCGCCAAAAGGTAGACTTTAATCTAGGCAAACCCAGTTTGACGAATTTTCAGATATTGGGGCAAATCGACGGCTACACACGGATTGAGTTTATTCCCGTCACCGGAAGGACGCATCAATTACGCGTCCATTCAGCCGATGATCGAGGTCTAGGTATGTGTATTTTAGGCGATCAACTCTACGGTTGTCAGGCAAATGTAGAACGTTTACATCTGCACGCACGGGAACTGAGTTTTATTCATCCACATACATCGGGGAAAATTTTGCTTCAAACCCAATGTCCGTTTTGAATGCCATAACCCGCGAGATCCCCGACTTCTCTGAGAAGTCGGGGATATTTCCCCCAAAAGTCTATTGTGCGATCGACATTGATCTTCGGGTACCCGAAGATCAATGTCGATTACTAATATTTTCGTACTGTCTTGACGCGCTAAACCCTCGGGAAACCCTACGTATGGCGCGTCGCTGATGCAAGATGTGAGTACTCCCTTCCCACCCAAGAAATAGACGATCAGCATTCACCATCACGATCGAACCGTCACAGTCTAAAATTGAGCGATCAGCATTTCGATCGAGTAATCGCATGACAGAAATTTTAATTCTCGGCAAACAGGGGCAAATTGCTTGGGAGCTTCAGGTGACGCTTGCTGCATTAGGTCATATTACCGTATTGGGATCTCAACAGCTCGATTTAGCCAACCCTGACAAAATTAGGGCGAAAGTGCGATCGATCCAGCCCGATATTATTGTCAATGCGGCGGCTTATACAGCCGTAGACAAGGCAGAAACTGAGCCAGAGCTTTGTACTTCGATCAATGCTACTGCGCCGGGTATTTTGGCAGAATTAGCCCAAGCATCCCAAGCATTACTCGTACATTACTCTACTGACTACGTGTTTGATGGTACCAAAACTAGTCCCTATCTGGAAACCGATCTGACGAATCCCCTGGGAGTATATGGAGCTAGCAAACTAGCTGGAGAACAGGCAATTATCCAAGTAGATTGCCCACATTTGATCTTCCGCACTACTTGGGTGTATGGCAATCGGGGTAAAAACTTTTTGCTGACTATTTTGCGTCTAGCCGCAGAACGCTCAGAACTCAAAATTGTGGCAGATCAGATTGGCGCACCAACTTGGAGTCGATCGATCGCCGAAGCTACATCCCAAATCATCGCACAGTGTCATCACGATTCTCGTTCCGTAATGCCAAAGGCAAGGCTGCGCCAACACGAAGTGTCTGCCTGCGCAGAGAGGCTGCGCCAACGATCTAGCGTTAGGGGTTTGTACAATCTATCAGCCGCCGGAGAAACTAGCTGGCATGGGTTTGCTAGTCAGATTGTCAGTCAGTATCGATCTCAATATCCCGATCGACACCTCGCGATCCAAAATATTTTACCAATTCCTAGCAGTGATTATCCCACACCAGCAAAACGCCCAGCCAATTCGGTCTTGGACAATAGCAAGATTTTGGCTGATTTTGGCGTACAGTTACCAGATTGGAATTTGAGTTTGAGTCAGTTATTAGCCAGATGGCAGCAGATCTAAAATATCTGCAAGCTTTGGTAATTGGTCATCTTTTGATGACAAGATTGGTGCACAAATTGGCCACTTGATGCCAATTTGTGGATCGTTCCAAATCAAACCTGCCTCATCACCTGGAACATAAAAATCCGTACATTTATACAAAAATTCAGCACTATCACTCAGCACACAAAAACCATGTGCAAAATTTTCAGGAATATACATCTGTCTTCTATTTTCAGCCGAGAGAATTTCCCCGTGCCACTTGCCAAAGGTGGGAGAATTACGCCGGATATCTACGGCTACATCAAAGACAGTACCTTGCGTCACGCGCACTAATTTACCCTGGGGATAGCGGAGTTGAAAATGTAAGCCCCTCAGTACATTTTTAGTAGAATAAGATTGATTGTCCTGCACAAAAGGCTTAGGAATACCTAACTCAGCGTACTTTTGTTGTTGATAAGTTTCTAAAAAGTAGCCCCGACTATCAGTAAAAACTGGTGGTGCTAAAACAATTACTTCAGAAATGGACGTTGGAATAATTTCCATGAATAGCTATAGTCCTTCTGTGGCTAAGTTGAGTAAATACTGTCCATAAGCATTTTTAGACATCGTATTGCCGATCGATCCTAACTGTTGAGCATCAATATATCCCATCCGAAAGGCGACTTCTTCAATACAAGCAATTTTTAATCCTTGCCGTTGTTCGATCGTTTCGACAAAGATTGAGGCTTGGAGCAAGCTACTATGAGTACCAGTATCCAACCACGCCGTGCCTCGGCTGAGTTTATCAACTTTTAGTTGTCCCATCTCCAGATATTTTTGGTTGACAGAAGTGATTTCTAATTCGCCCCGTGCTGATGGGCTGATGCTATGAGCGATATCAATTACTTGGTTATCGTAAAAATACAAACCAGTCACCGCATAATTAGACTTGGGTTGTAGCGGCTTTTCCTCGATCGAAATTGCGGCTCCCTCACGATCAAACTCGACAACTCCATAGCGAGCAGGATCGCTGACATAGTAACCAAACACAATTGCCCCCTGAGTGAGCCGTGCTGCTTGTTGGAGGCTGACGCTTAAGTGATCGCCATAAAAAATGTTGTCCCCCAAAACTAACGCAACCGGGTCATTACCGACAAACTTCTTCCCAATCACAAAAGCTTGTGCTAACCCCTCTGGTTGCGGCTGAGGCGCGTAACTAATCGATAAACCAATCTGACTACCATCGCCTAATAGCTCCTGAAACAGGGGTAAATCATGGGGAGTGGAAATCACTAGTATTTCTTGGATCCCTGCCAACATCAGCGTTGACAAGGGATAATAAATCATCGGCTTGTCATAAATAGGCATCAATTGTTTGGAAATCACCCGCGTGAGGGGATACAACCGAGTACCGGAGCCGCCAGCCAAAATAATTCCTTTCATTCTTTTACCTAGAACAGCAGAATGCCCCCACCAGAACGGTACTCCGTTTGGTGGCGGATTGGTCGGGTGACCCGACCAGTGGATGAATGCGAGTGAGGCGACGATTTCCTGTCCGACAATCCCGACAATCGATAGATCTCGGAAGGAGGACAGGCATGAGGAGATGAAGTGCGATTCGTTGTCTTATTGTATTTTATCTGAGTTTTCCTAGATAAAACTATGCTATCATAGCTTCATGATAGTTAGAGAAGCAAAGCTAAAACACGGTATAGCAGAGCAATATTCTGCCATTGATGAAGCCATCCAAACAGCACAGTTCATTCGGAACAAAGCCGTTCGGTATTGGATGGATAATCAAGGTACGAATAAAGCCGATCTGTACGCCATCTGCAAGGACTTAGCTAAAGAGTTTGGCTTTGCTAAAAAGCTCAACTCGGCCGCTCGTCAAGCCAGTGCTGAACGTGCTTGGGCTGCTATCTCTAGCTTCTACGCCCGATGTAAAAAAGGTGTAGGCAAGAAAGGTTTTCCCAAGTTTAAAAAACATTGTCGCTCTGTTGAATATAAAGTTTCAGGCTGGAAACTATCGGATGATTGCAAATTGATCGCATTCACCGATGGTTTTGAGATTGGAACATTGTCGATATTTTGCAACAATGAGACTCAAGAAGACTTGCATAGGTTAAAAATTAATCGTGTGCGGATTGTGCGTAGAGCAGATGGGTATTATGCTCAATTCTGTTTTGATGCAGATCGTAAAGAGCAAGGGAAATATTCAGGCAATGTTGTTGGATTGGATCTAGGGCTAAAGTTTTTCACCAAAGACCAAAATGACAATGCTGTAATATATCCGCAGTTTTTGAGAAAGGCTGAAAAGCAACTCAAGAAAACTCAACGTCGATTAAGTAAGAAATTTGTGAAGGGTGCCAAACTTCAATCAAACAACTACCACAAGGCACGAAAACGACTAGGAAGAGTTCATCTCAAAATTCAACGCCAACGGGAAGATTGGGCGATTAAGCAAGCCCGAAACGTAGTGATATCTAACGATGTCGTGGTGTATGAAAATTTGCAGATTGCGAACATGGTCAAAAATCATCATTTGGCTAAGTCAATTTCCGATGCTGGTTGGTATCAATACACTCAATGGTTAGACTACTACGGCAAGATTTGGGATAAAGCAGTTGTGGCAGTATCGCCTAACTACACGTCCCAAGATTGCTCTAATTGCGGTCATCGGGTCAAAAAATCCCTCAGCACTAGAACCCATTCATGCCCTAATTGCAAAATTGAGATTTGTCGCGATACAAATGCGGCTTTGAACATTTTGCATAAAGGGTTAAACATTCTTGGTGTTGAGTGGAATAAAAACAGTACGTCAGGGCATGACGAATCTGGCTCGGAAGAGTGAAAGCATGGGGAGAAGATCGCCGCTGCTGCTGATAAGCAATTTGATTTGGTAAGCGAACTTCGATGAACCATGAATAAGAATCCCCCACTGTAGCGGTACTCCGCTCAGTGGCGGGAGTATGTCAATTTCAACTATTGCTCCTGATAGAATTACATAAACTGCTGCAAAATTTCCATTGTGGCTATTCCAGTTCGTTCCCAGCTAAATTGATGGGATCTTGCCAAACCACGTTGTGAAAGCTGAGATCGCAATCCCGAATCATTAGCAACCATTTGCATCGCATCGGTAATTTCTTCCACATGATAAGGATTGATTAAAATTGCTGCATCTCCAGCAACTTCAGGCAAAGATGAAAGATTAGATGTAATCACTGGTGTACCACAAGCCATTGCTTCAAGTACGGGCAAACCAAAGCCTTCCCACAGTGATGGAAAAACTAAAGCGATCGCCTGATTGATAATAATTGGTAATCGATCGTATGGTACATAATTTAAAAATTTGACTTGATTCTCAATCCCTAACTTTTGTGCCTGCAATATTAATGCAGGAGTATATCGATCGTCATTCGTTCCAATCAACCACAATTCATAATCATGACAATTAGCCAAATTAGCAAAAGCATCAATCAAACGTGCTAAGTTTTTATATCGATCGTGACGACCTATATAGAGAAAATAATTACTTGTTTCTAGATCTAAAAAATGAAAGTGATCAGTATCACAAGCAAGCAAAATAGGTGTTATTTTTTCAGATGGAATATCAAAAAAATTAACAATGTCTGTGGCGGTGGAGGTAGAGTCACAAATGATATGTTGTGCTTGTGCTAAGATTTGCGGCAGATAGTAACGACAGTAAGCAGTAAGTGGTGAAAAGCGTTTGGGAAATCGCAAAGGTGTCAGATCGTGAACCACTATCACCTGACGGCAATCAGTAAAAATTGGTGCTTCGGGAATGGGAGAAAACAGTAAGTTTGATTTGAGCTGATCATAAATTTGTGGTAGTTGAAATTGTGTCCAAACAAGACGTTTGAAATGACCTTTGAAACCTTGCTCCGAAGTTTGGTTCGTCGGAGTTTGATAGCAGTTATAATCAGGTAAAGATTGTGCCGTTAAAAGTGTAGGTTTATATTTTCCAAAGTGAGGTAGCAGATTAAGTGCATAAGTCGTAGTTCCCGTCGGTTTGCTGAGCAGAAATGAAAGATTAATTAATAAGGACAAAATTATTTTTACGCAAAAACTAATTTTACAATTTCTAAATTATACGGATTAAATGTTTTAAAATATTCGGACAAGAACTTAACTAGTAAATATATTTTTAATGTCAATACTTCCCAGCTTGGGCGATGTTTTTGATAGTAATAAATTTGGCTGCGTCTATATTCTACAGCCATCTTGTTTGATGTTTTATTCACAGAATGTCCCCGAATATGAATTAGTGATGCATGGGGAGTATATAAAACTTTAAATCCCTTATCCCTAACTCTTTGACATAAGTCAGACTCTTCAAAGTACATGAAAAAATTCTCATCAAACCCTCCCAACAAATTAAATAAATTTGTCCGCATGAACAATGCTGCTCCGACGACAATATCGACTTCTTTAATCTCTTGAAAGTCCTGTTCTATTATACTCAATTTATCTTTTTCTTGAGCATCTTCATGTATTTTCCTGGCTTTGGACTCTCCTTTAATGCCAATTTCAGGTGAAAAAGAAATTTGAAAACTTAGATCTGGAAAAAGTAATTTGGGGCCGATGATGCCTACATCTGAATTTCTAGACATCAGTTCTATAATATGTGGGAAGATATTATTGGTAAGGATTGTGTCTGTATTCAACAAGAATAAGAACTCACCTTTAGCTACTTTTACGCCAGCATTATTTCCTGCCCCAAAGCCAATATTTTTCGATAGTTCAATTAGGTTGATATGCGGAAAATTTTGGGTAATAAAATCAATACTAGAGTCTTCAGAAGCATTGTCAACTAGAATAATTTCATAGTTATGTTCCGGAATGAATTTCTCGATCGAACTCAAACAATCGGGTAGAACATCTATTCCATTATAATTAACTAAAATAATTGAAATTAAACCTGTTGTACATTCCTGTTCGATCATGTTAACAAAATTTTCGATTTACCCCAACGTAACCTGCAAAATATAAATCTAGCTTCATAGATTAGAGAACGATCGATTACCAATAAAAATTATTTCTCAAGTAAATTAATACGACGTATGAAAATAACAGGGATGCGTAAGATAGCTTTGAGTTTTGGACGGGCGGATATCCAAGAGCGTATTTGCCTCAGCAGTACAGAAAAATGATAAGATCCTATTTCACTTAAATCAGTTGCAAACTCACGCTTTTTCAGATTAAATACAACCTTGTCTGGAAAATCAGTTAAAGTAGATGAATTAGAAGCTGCACGTAAAGTTGCTTCTAGAAACTGATGCCCATACTTCCTGTCAGGTTCAAGGTGGCATCCTTCCGCCCATTCATTCCAAGCATTAATAAATACCAAACTTTCTCGATCTTGATGAGTATTTTTGGTAAGCTCGATCGATTTAGCTAACCAATATTCATAATTTGCAGGTGTACCATTAGGAATAATCAACGCACGGCTAGCACGTCTTGCTGTATTATCCCATGACGGAAAAACTGTCTTAAAAACGAATTGATTTTTATTATCTCTATTTAAATGAGATTTAGCGATCGATTCATAATCAAAAATATAACCAGAAAACTTATCTTTAAAAGTCAAATTATTAGTTAATGGTTGAACCCTATCAATCTCAAGATTATGTGGCGGAAACTCAACCCCACTATCAAAACCTAACTCGCTATATTCTCTATTACCATGTGTTAAAGCTGCACATAAATGTAGCTGTTCAATACCGACACTTCGAGCATATTCACGCCAAGTAGCCAGTGTTTTATTAATATTTGGCAATTGCTGAGGTCTATAAACAATAATGAATGGAGCATTATCAATTTTAATATAGCGAGGATCTCTTATTACTGGAATAAGATCTTTAATAAAGTTTAAATCGTCTTCCTCCGTATAGTTCTGCGCCATTAGTACTTGATGTTCTGCGGCATCCCAACGGCGTGTCCAGTTCTCATTTGCCCAACAGATACAGAACGGCATATCGCTTTGTGGATCAGCCAACATATCATTAAATGGTTGTTCTAGCAGACGTTTGCCTGAAAACCAATAATAATGATAGCAGAAACCTTCGATTCCATATTGTTTTGCTAATTCTATCTGTTCACGTCGCGTCTCCCTCATTCTGAGATCATAGAAGCCAAAATCAGCAGGTAGATGTGGTTGGTAATGTCCCTCATACAGCGGTTCAGCTTTGGTGACGTTTGTCCATTCGGTAAAGCCTTTGCCCCACCACTGATCATTTTCAGGAATAGGATGAAATTGGGTTAGATAAAATGCGATCAGCTTTGGATTTTTAGACATAGATACCCCACTTTTTTAAGTATGACTGCAATTTATTTTTTTGAGTTTGTGAAAGCATTGTACGTGCAATATTACGCAAATATCCAGTCAATCCATAAGTTTGATTTAAAAACCCAAATCGACCAATTTGTGGTGAAGGAACAGGGACTTCAGCGATTTGAATAGATTTACCTGGAAAAGATTTGGGTGCAGCACGAAGTACAACCTGATAAACACAAGCAAAAGGATTAGACAGAATTTCTTTCTTAAAGCTTTGAGGCAACCGTGACCACCGCTCTGCAAACTCAGTTTGATCTGGTGAGCGGACGATAAAACTAACATCAATGACTTTCAGTTGGGCATCTTCAATTAAGCTTTGAATATTTTTGATCCCAAAGAATCTGATATGAGTCCGATCTAATAAACCCCACTGACCATATTCAAAATCTCCTTCCCATAAACAACCAGCAATAACAGCGTGACCTACATGCGGCAATGAG
>JANYIT010000324.1 GCA_025358725.1 Chamaesiphon sp. GL140_3_metabinner_129_sub | reverse complement strand
GAGCCTTTAAGCATCAAAACCTTGCACTTGATTCGCAAAAAAAGGCTCAAAACCCCTGCAGTGAATGCCTTGCTGAGATCTTCAGCAAGCCCTAATTAGTTCGCATTTCAAAGATTTACATTCTTCTCGAATTACCTTATACGCGGCATCTCGAATCTCCGGTATCAACATCGGTTGTCGATCCCAAGTTGACCAGATATGATGAATATAGATGCGGGTAAAATTTGAAGGCATTTTGACGATCGCGAATCGCTCTAAAATTGACAATCTTAATATGCCCAAGTTGAGTGGGGGATCGATCGTCCTGGATGAGTCAGCGGTTAAAACCGCCGCTCGTGGTGCGAAACCCGCCTTCGCGGGTTGGGGATATTAGTCCGCGTAGGCGAACTTTGCATCATGAGCGACGATTTCGATCGTGCGGTATTCGATCGATCTGGTGATTTCTGCAATTGCAGATCCGATCGAAAGTTGCGACAATTGTTCGGGAAAAACCACTTTGATAATTCCAGAAAACCGAACCGCTGCTTACGAATACTTACGCTAAATTAAAACCAAGTCGTTAACCGATGAGTAGTTTAGTTAAAAGGTGATTGTTATGGCTCTGATTCGTTGGCAACCATTTGAAGAGACTGATTACTTACAACGGAGTATGAACCGTTTGTTTGATACGCTCAATACAACTAATGGCGAAGGTAAACATTCTCTTCAGTCCTTTGTTCCCGCTGCCGAATTACAGGAAACACCGGAAGCAGTTCATTTAAGTCTAGAAGCACCAGGTATGAGTGCCCAAGATATTGATATTCAGGTGACTGCTGATACTGTTTCTGTTAGTGGAGAACGCAAAGAAGAAACAGTGACTGAAGATAAAGGGATGACTCGCAGCGAATTCCGCTATGGTCGTTTTCAGCGGATAATTCCGCTACCTGTACGGATTCAAAATACCAATGTTCAGGCAGACTATAAAGACGGTATTCTCAAGCTAGTTTTACCTAAAGCAGAGGAAGAGAAGAATAAAATCGTCAAAGTAAATGTCGGTTAATATCTAGTTAATGACCAGCGATTCGTCATTTATATCGATCGCTGGTTATTATTTTGTGTTGATATCGATCGAGTTGGATTGTTGGTCGAATTTTGTATGGGGGCTACTACCAATCCCTCCACTAGAATATGATTGAAAAATTACTTCGGGAAAGGGACTGCCAGACTGCCGATTTAACAATGAGGAGGGTTTGTTCTTTAACTCTCGATCGAAAAAAGCCACCGTGTAATCATTAATTATTTTCATCGCTCGATCGGTTGAAATGTGGCCGCCACCATTGGCAATCCGCGATCGCAATGGATAATCTGAGAAATTCATGTGAGCAGATTCCAAGAGCTTTAGATCGTAGCCACCATGATGTTCAAACCATCGATCTCGTTGTTGATATCCCCACGCATCAGTTTGTTTCGATCGTCGCTTACTACCGTTTGTTGAGTTTAGATCTGCAGCGGTGGGGCGAGGATAGTCCGAATTCATGAAAAAAAATGGTTGAGATGCACCATGTTGGGCAGCCGAGCCAAATAACAAGCCATCCATGTTCATTCCGGCTTTGAGACGGGGATCGATCGCGCAAGCCTGTGCAGCAGCCGCGCCGCCAAATGAGTGCCCAAAAATACCAATTTTGTTCAGATCGAGAGTGCTGTTTGATGGTGCCTGATGTTGGTGCAGCCGATCCAAACGAGCATTGATTTGCGGCAATTGGTCGATTACAAACAGAATATCTTTAGTCCTCAGTGCCAATTGCTCCTCGCCGACTCGGAGCCACTGATTCAAAGCCTCCTCTGAAGAGGTATAGTCAGCCGATAAATTGCTGTAAATAACTCTACCATTGGGATATATCGCCATTGGCACAGAACAAGGATGTTCCAATCCAATCACGACAAATCCGTGGCTGGCAAGTTCTTCAGTCTGAAAAGTATTATCTGTTCTAAATCCACTCCATGAGGGAGTATAGATGACAATCGGATACGGGGAGTCACTAGCCGCAATACTAGCGTCTCGAACGGCATTGGTTTTAATCAGACCTAAATGACTGAATACTCCGGTGGGAATCAACCGTTTGTCTTGTAAATAAGCTGCTTTGGCCCCATTGCTGCTCGTGGCAGGATACCAAACTTGAATGACCAGTTCGCGGGCTGATTGAGTGGATAAATCGCACAGCTCAGTCCGCGATTTATCCACTAAATCGATCGATGTTGTGCTGACGGTATACTGACCAGTGGGAACTGGAAATGTGAAAATAGGATACAAGTAAGAAAATATAGCCGCAGCCAATAAACTAAACAGTCCCACTCCCGCCACATAAGGAAACAACTGTGGCAAGTCGATCATTGGCTTTAGAATCGCTAAAAATGATAGCAACAGCAAGATACTAGAAACATATACTGGTAGCATTTGCCATCGGTAACTCCCCTTTGCTAAGTCGATTAGGCTCAGAATAGCTGTCGCCACCAAGAGCGTGAGCAAAAACAAATATTTGTATTTATTCATAACATATAAACCTGGGAATTTTTTTATTCACCGCTGATTTACAAGATTATCAAAATAATGCCAAAAAATTCTATCAGTAGTCTTAGTTAGTTACTAAAAAAATTGGCTTAATTAATAAGATCCTTTCTTAAATAAGACTACCTTAATAGTTTGGAGCAAAATTCTAAAATCGAGAGTGAGTGACCATTGGAGAATATAAATCATATCCCAATAAAAAATTTCATCTGATTCAATGGTCGCACGTCCTTTAACTTGCCATAGCCCAGTAATCCCAGGTAAAACTTCATAACGTAGAAATCGATCGCGAGAAAATTGTGCGACATTTTGGATTGATAACTCGTAGTCTCTGATGGGCAGTGGACGTGGCCCAACCAAACTCATTTCTCCTTGCAAAACATTGATCAATTGTGGCAATTCGTCGATGCTATAGTCGCGCAAGAATTTACCAATTTTGGTGATCCGAGGATCATCTTTGATTTTAAATAGGACTCCACCTTTAATTTCATTTTGCGCTTCTAGCTCTTTTTGCAGTTCGTTAGCATTTTCTACCATCGTCCGAAATTTCCAGACTTGGAAGCGGCGACCTTTTAAACCAACACGATACTGCTTGTAAAAAATTGGTCCAGGAGATGTTTTTTTGACCAGAATTGCAACTAGTAAAAAAATCGGTGATATGGTTAATAAAATCAGTGATGCGGCGATTAGATCGAGGATACGTTTCAACCAAAAATTAAACCCAAAAATTGGTAAAGATTTAAAGCGAATAGTGGGGATTTCTTCGATCATCTTGGTCTCAGCAGATCGTTGAGGTAGTTCTAGTTCAGTTGGTACTATTCTGAGATGAATTCCGGCTGCTTTTAAATTCCAAAAAAAGATAATTTGATTATCGATTAATTGTTGAGAACAAATAAAAACCTCACTAATGTTACGCGATCGAATTTGAGCGATAATCTGTTCTAATTGACGTTGGATATCCCAAACTGACAAGTCGATGACACTATCAACTTTAAATTGTCGGGATCGCTTCAATAATTTTTTGACATGCTCAATATCGACTTGATTGCCCACCAGGACGATCGATTGTTGGAAAATTGGATTGCGCTTGCGAAGCTGAATGGTGCAGAAATCAAGCAATAATCTCGCCGAACTAACAAAGAAAAAATTTAGCACCCAAGCAATCAAAAAAACTGAACGAGATACCCATAATTCAGGTTGGTAGAAAAAAGCGGCGATTAATACAACAATTTGTGCCAGCGTCAACGATCTGAACAACTTGGCAAATCGGTGAAGTTTATCATCAGTTCCATAAAATCCTGATGCTGTAAGAGTGCCGATACTAACTGCCAGAATTGGGATCATTGAGTCAGCGATATGCAAACCAACGGTGGGCGTACCAAGATGATCTGCGACAGTCCATGACACAAATAGCATCGCCGTGTCGAGTAATACTAAAATAATCAGTTGTAAGCTCGTAATCAGTGTTTGCCACCGAATTGATAGATTTCGCGCCCGAATATCTTCTGTCTGCCACAGATTAACTGTGTTATCCGATTTTTTTAGATCGGTCATGCGATCGCTCCGATAAAGTATATGGGGTTAAATAAAAATTTTGCAGTGATCTTAATCACTAATAATTAGGAATACTTGTTTAATTTCTGTTTAAATATGTTCTACCATCATCACCAAAAAATAGGGGTAATGTCAATCATGGTTTGGCCGAATTTTTAGGAGTACAATATTTAGCCCAAATAAAAACTAACACAAAAGAACCAATCCGATCCATTAATAAAGATAGATTCAGTCATCTGGCTGTTGAAAATTTAGTACCACTATCGAAAAATTAGATATATAAATTAAGTAGTCTATAATGTTTGTGATTACGATAGCTAATTAATAAAGTAGCTGAAAGCTAGCTAAAACAATATCGAATTGTCTATGTCTAAGGCCAGATCGGATAGATTGCAAATGTCGATGTAGCTCTCTAAAATAAGTTTGAAACAAAAAAATGCGGTTGAGCTGGTATTTAAGTATTGGAGCAGCTTCTGCTGGTAGATAACTGGAAGTAGTGACATTACAGATGATTCATACTCCAGTTGAAAATTTGTAGTTTACTCTACATAGATAATTTTGGTTGCGATCCCAAAACTAAAAAATTATTACAGGGAATAAAAAATTCATGCATCAACCTTTAGCTAACTTGAACTACGGTAGTGTCTCCGTTATAATTCCAGCATATAACAGTGGTAAATTTTTACCAGCAGCAATTGAGAGTGTCATCAATCAAACCTACCCAGATGTCGAGATTGTTATTGTTGATGATGGTTCAACTGATGACACGAAGCTAGTTTGCGATCGCTATCCAACTGTAAAATATATTTACCAAAGTAATCAGGGTCTTGCTGGGGCTAGAAATACGGGGATTAGCGTTAGCCAGGGATCGGCTCTAATTTTTCTCGATAGTGACGATTGTCTGTTGCCTGAGGCTATTGAAATTGGCATAAATTGCCTGAATGCTCATCCTGATGCTGGCTTTGTTTTTGGTAGATATCTATTCCAAGTCATGAATCCCGATGGATCGTATACAACCCAAAAACTCTTTGATGAGCCACCCATCGTAGCTAGCTATGCAACTGTTTTAGCTGGCGAACACAAGATCCAGTGTGCTGCTGCAATGTTTCGGCGAGTGGCGATCGATACTGTGGGAGGGTTTGAGTCAAGTGAGATCGTGATGGAGGATCTGAATTTATATCTTCGCGTTGGGCGAAAGTTTCCGATTTACTTTCACGATCAAGTAGTGTCTGAATATCGTTACCACGGGAGTAATGTATCTAGTCAGTCTGCAAAAATGCTGATGATTACGTTACAGGCTTACGATTTGGAGTGGGATTATCTGCAACAAGCTGGTAATGGAGCCGATCTGACGGCTTATGAATGTGGTAGATCGGCTGCGATCAAATTTTATGGAGATCGACTACCTTATGAGATGATGCGCTGTGTTCAGGCTAAAAACTGGGTGGCGGCATTAGGGAATCTGCGATTGCTGTTAAATTACGATCCGCGATTGGAATTAATCGATCGAGAAGTTCATGCGTCGGCAGAGTTGGCTTTACGCGCACAATTGCGCGAGTTACCGATTCAATCTTCATTAGCTTACTGGCAAGCACAACTGGGCGGAGCGTCAGAATTATTATCACTGCCCATCGATCGCCCCAGACAATTACTACAGACTTTTCAGGGCAAGTCTAAATCTTTTGCGATAGATCGAGAGCTAACTACAGCACTCAATTTGCTCAGTCAGCAGCAAGGTACTACGCTATCTACCACACTACTGACAATATTTAATACTCTGCTCTACCGCTATACGGGCACAGAAGATCTGATTGTGGGTATTCCCACGATCGAGCGGATTGATGCCGAAATTTTTGTAAATGCGGTAGCGGTGCGGACTGATTTAGCCAGCAATCCATCATTTCAAGCGTTGGTTAAACAGGTGGATCGGGTTGTTACTTTAGCACAGAGTCATCAAACAGTCCCGATCGAGCTAATTGAAGATTTACAGCTTCAAGTAACCTTTGTGTTTGAGGCGGATTTGCCCTTTGACAAGATTGAGCTTTCTAGTCTTACCGCCATTCCGTGGACGAATGAACGGGACACCGCCAAGTTCGATCTCACGTTATTTTTCAAACAAACTAGTCAGAGATTAGAGGGGCAATGGATCTACAATTCAGACTTATTTGATGCGGCGACGATCGATCGATTGAATGGGCATTTCCACAATTTACTAACGGCAATTGTCGCCAACCCAACACAGTCAATCTCCGAATTACCATTATTGACTGAGATCGAGCGACAGCATCTGATTGGAGCTGGAGATTTGCTTCAAGACTACTGTTTGGGTAAATGTATCCATCACTTGTTTGAGGAGCAGGTAGCCCAACATCCCGATCGAATCGCGATCTGTTTTGAAGGAGAACAGCTTACCTATCGAGAGTTAAATAGTCGAGCAAATCAATTGGCGCACCACTTACAAGAATTGGGCGTGCAGGTGGCTGAATTGGTGGGGATCTGCGTCGAACGATCGATCGAGACAATCGTCGGAATTTTGGGAATTCTCAAAGCGGGTGGAGCCTATCTCCCGCTAGATCCGAGCAATCCTGCTGATCGATTAGAATACATCCTCACCGATGCCCAAGTCAAAATCTTGGTAACTGAATCTGTCTTGCTGACTAATTTGCCTAGTTGTGAACAGGTTATTTGTTTAGATACAGATCTTCAGGTGATTGGTGAGTATCCTACTGCTAATCTAGCCGATCGTGGACAATCGCATAATTTGGCTTATGTGATTTATACATCAGGATCGACCGGACAGCCTAAAGGTGTATTGGTCAATCATGATAATGTTGTTCGGTTATTTACCGCTACCGAAGATTGGTACCGTTTTAACGAGCGGGATGTTTGGACACTATTTCATTCTTTCGCCTTTGACTTTTCTGTCTGGGAAATCTGGGGCGCATTATTTTATGGTGGACGAGTTGTGATCGTGCCCTATTTGGTAAGTCGAGATCCCACCGCATTTTACCAATTACTCGTATCCGAGCGAGTTACAGTGCTCAACCAAACGCCATCCGCTTTTTATCAATTAATCAAGATCGATCAACGGTTGGATCTAAGCGAGCAATTAAGCTTGCGACTGATCATTTTTGGGGGTGAAGCACTGAACTTAGCTAGTTTAGCACCTTGGTTTGATCGACATGGCGATACAGTGCCTCAATTGGTTAATATGTATGGGATTACCGAAACTACCGTGCATGTCACTTATCGTCCGCTGACTCGTGAGGATGTCAACGCTACTGGGAGTTTGATCGGACGACCGATTCCTGACTTACAAGTTTACCTCTTAGATGCCTATCTTCAGCCTGTACCGATCGGGATCAGTGGTGAAATGTATATAGGTGGTGCTGGCGTAGCACAGGGCTATTGGCGGCGAAATGAATTGACAACAGCGCGATTTATTCAGCACCCTTTCAGTCAAGATCCAACCGCACGACTATATCGAACTGGTGACTTGGCGCGTTATTTGGCAGATGGCACTCTGGAGTATCTCGGACGGATCGATACTCAGGTCAAAATTCGCGGATTTCGGATCGAGCTAGGCGAGATCGAAGCTGTGCTGAGTCAACATCCGGCGATCGATGAAAACACCGTAATTGTCCGTGAGGATCTACCTGGGGATAGACGATTAGTAGCTTATTTAGTTACCCAAAATCATCAACTCACAATTGATGAACTGCGTGAATTTCTAGCTCAACAACTACCCATATACATGTTGCCGACGACGTTTGCGATCGTCAAAGCATTGCCACTGACAATTAACGGTAAAGTCGATCGACGGGCATTGTTGGCAAATAAAATCGAGAGTCGGCTGCTCGGTAGTGATCCTGTTTTATCATCATCCAATCATCGATCGCCACCCAATTCAACTCAACGCAATTTAGCCACTGGATCTGCACCCAGAAATCCAACAGAAGAAATCCTCGTCGCCATTTGGTCGGAAGTTTTAGGTCAACAACAGATTGGGATCGATCGCAATTTCTTTGAATTGGGTGGACATTCAATCTCTATTCTTCAAGTTGCCGCAGGAATTCAACAGCAATTGGGTGGGATTGAAATAGCTGTTGTCAAGCTATTTCAGTATCCAACAATTGCCAGATTAGCTGCATATTTGAATGGCGAACAACAGAGTCAACAATCCGAGCTACAACTCAAAAATCGTGCTCAGCAGCAAAAAGCAGCGAATGCTCGTCGTCGGAGATAATTAAAATCATCGGTATTGGCTGATATTTATACCAACCACGATAAACATTGAGTATAAATTACAATTACAATTACAGTTACACCCTATCCCTTCAATCATTACCCCTTAATTCCTAATGAGTGACATCCAAACAGCAGAAAACCAAGAGGCCCTTGATGGTATTGCTATTATTGGGATGGTCGGCAAATTTCCTGGAGCTAATGGCATTGAGCAGCTCTGGCAAAATCTTTGTCAGGGGATCGAGTCAACAACTTTCTTTGAAGATCGGGATTTAGATCCGAGTATCAATCCAGATTTAATTCAAGATCCCAACTATATCAAAGCGAGAGGAATTATTGCTGAGGTAGCATCTTTTGATGCTGCTTTCTTTGGGATTAATACACGTGATGCTGAGGTCATCGATCCTCAAGCTCGAATTTTCTTGGAACTAGTAGTTGCGGCATTAGAAAATGCTGGTTATGAGCCAGAAGCATTTGATGGTCTAATTGGGCTATATGGTGGATGTTGTAATAATACTTATTTTGCCAACCACCTGGCGGGTCGTCAGGACATCATCGATCGCATCGGTGAGTTGCAGATGCTGTTTGCGAGTGAAAAAGACTATTTGACAACTCGTGCTTCTTATAAGCTCAATCTCAAGGGGCCGAGTGTCAGTGTTAGTACCTCTTGTTCGAGTTCTTTGGTGGCAGTCAGTCAGGCTTTTCAAGCTTTAACCAGTTATCAGTGCGATCTGGCAGTGGCGGGGGCGGTGGCGGTGCTTTCACCCCAAAATAGTGGCTATTTGTATCAAGAGGGGAGCATTTTTGCCCCCGATGGGCATTGTCGGCCGTTTGATGCTCAGGCGCAGGGGACGGTATTTAGCAACGGTGCGGGGTTAGTGGTGCTGAAGCGGTTAGATGAGGCACTTGCCGATCGAGATCGGATTTATGCGGTTATTCGCGGTGTAGCGGTCAATAATGATGGGGCTGATAAGGTCAGTTTTTCAGCTCCAAGTGTGGAGGGACAAGCACAAGCGATCGCGATGGCTCAAGCTTATGCTGATTTTCACCCTGATACCATTTCTTATATTGAGGCTCACGGGACGGGGACGCAAATGGGCGATCCGATCGAGATCGCGGCTCTGACTCAGGCATTTCGGCTCCAAACGGCTGCTAAACAATTTTGTGCGATCGGGTCAATTAAAAGCAATCTCGGACATCTTGCCGATGCCTCTGGCGTTGTCGGGTTAATTAAAACAGCTTTAGCTCTCGATCGGCAACAGATTCCCCCTAGTATCAATTTTGAGACTCCCAACCCCAAACTCGATCTCGAAAATAGTCCCTTCTACGTCAATACTGAGTTGATGGCATGGCCCAAAGGTGAGAGTCCCCGCCGAGCGGGGGTGAGTTCTTTTGGGGTCGGCGGTACGAATGTTCATTTAGTGGTCGAAGAAGCCCCTCCTGTCCAACCTTCCGGTAGCTCTCGCCCCCAACAGCTATTGCTACTATCTGCGAAAACTAGTTCGGCTCTGGCTACCGCCACCAGCAATTTACAGGCCGATCTGGAATCCAACCCCGATCTTGATCTGGCGGATGTCGCCTATACCCTCCGACGTGGACGGAAAGCATTTAACCATCGCAGTTGTGTTGTTTGTCAAGATTCGGCTGATGCTGTTCGAGCCTTGTCGGGTGATCCTCGTCGAGTCTTGACTCGTCAGACAGCAGTCCAAAATCCCGAGATCGTATTTATGTTTCCGGGGCAAGGTTCGCAATATGTAAATATGGGTGTCACGCTCTACCATGATGAACCTGGATTTAGAGCCATAGTCGATCGCTGTGCGGAGATCCTCACGCCGTTGATGGGTGTGGACTTACGATCGATTATGTATCCTGCCGCTGATGATGCGGCAACTGCGGCAATTTCTTTGGAGCAAACCTTTTATACCCAACCAGCCTTATTTGTCACAGAATATGCCCTCGCCCAACTGTGGCGCAGTTGGGGGATAATTCCCCACGCAACGATCGGGCATAGTATTGGGGAATTTGTATCTGCTTGTCTAGCGGGAGTCTTCAGTCTTGAAGATGCCTTGCTGCTCGTGGCAACTCGCGGACGGCTGATGTGGGATCTGCCACGCGGATCGATGCTCTCAGTGCGATTGCCAGCAGCAGAAATCGAGCCAAGATTGAGTGCGGATCTGGCAATTGCCGCGATTAATGGGCCATCGCTGTGCGTCGTATCTGGTCCAGAACCAGCGATTGCCACACTTCAAGCCGAACTAGAAGCCCAAGAAATAGTCTGTCGTCATTTACATACTTCTCACGCCTTCCACTCGCCGATGATGGACTCGATCATTGCGCCCTTTGCGGCAGTGGCGCAACAGGTAAAATTATCGCCACCGCAACTTCCCTTTGTTTCTACAGTTACTGGCGATTGGATTACTGACGCGCAGGCAACCGATCCCCACTACTGGGCAAATCATCTCCGTCAGACGGTGCGATTTGCGCAGGGGATTCAAACAATTTGGCAGCGTCCAGAACGGGTGTTATTAGAAGTAGGCCCGCGCACGACGACTGCGACACTAGCGCGTCAACAAGCACAAGATATTCAAACCCAAATTGCCATCTCTTCACTCGGAGATCGATCGGACAGCACGACAGAGTGGACAGCATTACTACAGGCATTAGGCCAATTGTGGTTAGCGGGAGTGGCGATTAATTGGGACAACTTCGAGGGAGCGGAAATTCGATCGAGAATTCCTTTATCTACTTATCCCTTTGATCGTCAACACTTTTGGATCGATCCCAGCCCCCATCCCAACTCCAATCAGCCCAATCCAGTCGCGGTAGATTTACCAACTTTACCAACTTCTCAACCTCAGCTAGAAACAGTTATGTCGCCTACATTATTGGAACGCTCGGCATCCCGCCATGAATTGCTAATTACCCTCCTCCAGGAAGTTTTTACCGCCACATCAGGGCTGGAAATGGGGAAGATGAATGAATCAACAACATTTTTAGAGATGGGGTTAGATTCTCTATCTCTCACCCAAGTGGGACTGGCTTTGAAGAAAAAATTTAAGGTCAAAGTCACACTTAGGCAGTTACTAGAAATTTCCCCCACTTTCGGCACGCTAGCTGAATTTTTGCTCCAAGTTTTACCGCCAGAAGTTTTGCCAGCAGAGGTGCCTACGATTGTGGCACCGCTCGTCACCATCGCCCCAACTGCACCGATGCCGCTGCCGACTGTTGCCGTAGCTCCCCTGACGCAACCAGAGATTGCCCCAAATTTCTTGCCCCAAGCAGTTTCATCGAGTTTTGTGGAATCGGTGATCGATCGACAGTTGCAACTAATGACCCAGCAACTAGCTCTATTGGGTAATAATCATGTCCTTCCAGTCCCGATCGTGCCCACACCGACGGCAATTCCCCTGGAGCGGGTCAGCTCACCGCAAAATGAAAAATCTAATACAGCTACCGCCATCGGTACGATCGATCCGCAGCAAACCCCATCTCCTGAACTATTGCGCAGTCGGATCGAACTGCCAAATACTAGTAAAAATAAAACTAAAACGCTCACAAATGGACAACGAACTTATCTAGACCAAATTATCTACAGATATACTCAGAAAACTCAAAAATCTAAGGAATTTGTGGGAGCGCATCGAGCTTATTTGGCAGATCCGCGCACGGTGTCTGGATTCAATCCGACGCTCAAAGAGATGGTCTATCCCATTGTCGTCAATCGATCGAGTGGATCTAAAATCTGGGATATTGATGGCAATGAGTATGTCGATTTAGTCAGTGGATTTGGTCTAAATTTATTCGGATGGTCGCCAGCTTTTGTAACGGCAGCAATTACTGACCAACTCCAACTCGGGATGGAAATTGGGCCACAGTCGCCCCTAGCTGGTGAAGTTGCCAAACTGATCTGCGAGTTGACCGATTTCGATCGAGCCGCCTTTTGCAATACTGACTCGGAAGCCGTATTGGGCGCAGTGCGCATCGCGCGGACGGTGACTGGGCGGGATTTAATCGCTATTTTCGCCGGATCTTATCATGGGATTTTGGATGAAGTCATCGTGCGCGGCACCAAGCAATTGCGATCGATTCCGGCATCTCCAGGTATCCCCGCCGAAATGGTCGCCAATATTTTGGTCATCGATTATGACGCACCAGACGCGCTCGATCTTCTCCGCAGTCGCGCTGATGAATTAGCCGCAGTCATCGTCGAACCAGTCCAGAGTCGATCTCCGGCATACCAACCTCGTGAACTGCTGCACCAACTGCGCGAATTCACTCAGCAAGCGGGGATTGCCTTAATTTTTGATGAAGTTGTGACCGGATTCCGCATCCACCTGGGGGGCGCACAGGCGCATTTTGGGGTCAAAGCTGATATCGCTACCTATGGCAAGGTCGTCGGTGGTGGACTCCCGATTGGGATCATTGCTGGCAGCTCCACCTACATGGACGCTTTTGATGGTGGCAAATGGCAATTTGGGGATGATTCAATCCCCGAAGTAGGTGTGACTTTCTTCGCTGGGACATTCGTGCGTCATCCCCTCGCCCTGGCAGCGGCAAAAGCAGTACTCACTCATCTCAAACAAAGTGGCCCTAGTCTGCAACAACAGCTCAATGCTACAACCGATCGATTTGTGGCAGAACTAACAGCTTATTTTGATCAAGTTGGGGCACCGTTTACCATTCAACATTTTGGTTCGCTGTTTCTGTTGAAGTATCCACCCAATTTCGTTGATAGAGATCTGTTATTTTACCTCCTCCGCGCCAAAGGTATTTATATATACGATCGTCGTCCTTGCTTCGTGACTACAGCCCATACCGATGCTGATTGGGCAGTGGTGATGACAGCTTTTCGGGAAAGTATTGACGAGTTACAAACTGCGGGATTTTTATCGCCACCAGAGCCGTCTGTGAGTCGCCCACTCGCAACTGTATCCCACAATGGTAATCAGCAACTTGCCAGTCAACCGCCACAGCCCAATGCCAAACTAGGTCGAGATCCGCAAGGGAATCCAGCTTGGTTTATTCCCGACCCAAATCGGACGGGTAAATACTTCCAAATTGAATAGGTAAATTGAATTTCCGGTCTAGACTCGATCGCATCTAGCGCGAAAATTTCACCTTAAATTACTTAATTACTAATGGTTCGATCTCATACCAAATTAAGCTTACTAGATGACAGATGTAGCTCCTCCCCTTGATAAGGGGAGGTTGGGTGGGGTAAAGATCTGTAGCTTTAATTCTTGAAATTGGTGTCATCAAAAATATATTTTAAAGCATCTACTTTTAATTCTCTTTTCAAAACTTTAATTTTCAACCTTTAGTATGAATTCAGTCTGTATCGATCCTCCATCTAAGTTAATTTCCCAGCCTAGATTAATTGCTGTTGACTTCGATCCGTTTGCCGATGGTGAATTGTTATTAACTGCGCCAGCGACCGAGTCTCAAACAGAAATTTGGCTGTCCGTCCAAATGGGGGATGCAGCTAATCGCGCAGCTAATCTGTCTGAATCACTGCGATTAACTGGCGAACTGGATCGATCGGCTCTCGAATTTGCGCTCCAACAATTAGTGCAAAGACATGAATCACTGAGGACAACTTTTAGTCCGCATGGCGAAACATTGTGTATTCTGGCAAGCCTGAAAATCGAAATTCCCTTGATCGATCTTTCGGCCCTAACAGTAGCGGCCCGCGATGCCAAACTGGCACAAATATTGAACCAAGATGTCAACCAAGCATTTGATATTGTCAAAGGGCCACTATTGAGCGTACAAATTATCAAATTGCACGCTTGCGAACATTTGCTGCTGCTCAATGTCCACCATATTATCTGTGACGGCTGGTCTTTGGCCGTGCTGCTCGAAGATCTCAGCAAGTTATATGCTGCTTACCATCAGGGCACGATTGCCGATTTATCAGCTCCCGAAAAATTTAGTGACTATGCCATTGCCAAAGCAGCCGCAGCGCAGCAGCCAGAAGGGATCGAAATCGAAGAATACTGGCTTGCTCAATTTGCTGACTCGGTGCCAGTGGTTGACTTTCCCACAGATCGCCCCCGTCCACCACTCCGAACTTATGATGCTACCTGTGAATACCGAGACTTAGCTCCCGAATTAGTCAGCCAGCTCAAACAGCTCGGCACCAAATTTGGGTGTAGCTTGGTGACGACTATTTTGGCTGGATTTGAGGTCTGGTTGCATCGACTGACAGGACAAAATGATTTGATTGTCGGACTCCCTGCGGCGGGACAACCTGCGGCAGGGCAAGATCGACTAGTGGGACACTGCGTAAATTTATTACCGCTACGCACCAAAATTGACAGTCAAGCATCTTTCGCTGAATACTTAAAAGTCCGTCGAGCAACTATTTTAGATGCTTACGATCACCAAGAGTTTACATTTGGGAGTTTGATGAGCAAACTAGCTCTACCACGAGATCCGAGCCGGATTCCCCTCGTCCCAATTATCTTTAATCTCGATCGAGCAGGGGATCTACTTTCATTCCCGGGGCTAGAGATCGCCTCTTTTACCAATCCTCGCGATTTTGGGAATTTTGAACTATTTGTCAATGCATTAGAAATTAATGGCAAAATCGTCTTGGAATGTCGATATAACACTAATTTATTTGATGCAGCGACGATCAAGCGACGGTTGGCAGAGTTGGAAACTTTGTTATCGGGAATTGTCGCTCATCCCTCACAGTCAATTGCCAAGTTACCTTTACTAGCGGCACCAGAGCAACAGCAGTTAATCGTAGATTGGAATGCTACTCAGGCAACATATCCAGATGCTAAGTGTCTGCATCAGTTAGTTGAGGCGCAAGTCAAACTGACTCCCCAGGCGATCGCTGTAGTCTATCAGGACGAACAGATCACCTATGCAGAGCTAGATCGTCAAGCAAATCAATTAGCCAACTACCTCGTCGATCTGGGCGTTCGGACGGAAACCTTTGTCGGCATCTGTGTTGAGCGTTCGCTGAAACTGGTAGTAGGATTACTGGGCATTCTCAAAGCAGGTGGAGCTTATGTGCCGATCGATCCCAATTATCCACTCGATCGGATTGAGTATATGCTCGAAACTGCTCAGATCGAGGTTTTATTAACCCAACAGCCGCTCGTTGATCACCTACCCACTCAAATCAACCAAATAGTTTGCCTGGACACCGACTGGGCTAAAATTGCTCAAACATCGGCAGTCACACCGCTGGTTAACATCACCGCTGAGAATATCGCCTATGTAATTTTTACATCAGGTTCTACAGGCAAACCCAAAGGCGTAGAAGTTCGGCATCGGGGAGTAGTGAATTTTTTAACTTCGATGCAGCAACAACCAGGCATCGCCGCTACAGATATTCTACTATCTGTGACCACATTATCCTTTGATATTGCGGTGCTGGAGATTTTCTTACCGATGACTGTCGGCGCACGGGTTGTACTACTCAGTCGGGAAGATGCCATGGATGGGCGAAAATTGGCAGCAACAATCGATCGATCGGCAATCACCATCATGCAAGCCACTCCAGCAACTTGGCAATTATTACTAGCAGCCGCATGGCAAGGTAATCAACATCTGAAAATCCTCTCTGGGGGAGAACCGATCACTCATGATTTAGCAGCTCAGTTATTATCAAAAAGTGCTGCGGTGTGGAATATGTACGGCCCCACTGAAACCACAATTTGGTCAACAATTCATCAAATTAACGCAGATGAACGACGCATCCCCATCGGCAAACCGATCGCCAATACTCAAATCTACATTCTGGACTGCCAGCTCCAACCCCTGCCAATCGGCATTCCGGGCGAACTCTATATCGGTGGGGATGGATTAGCACGTGGCTACCTCAATCGTCCCGACTTAAACTTAGAAAGATTTATTCCGAACCCATTCACAGCTTCAGGAAAACTGTATAAAACAGGCGATCTAGCCCGCTATCTCCCCGATGGCAACATTGAATGCTTGGGACGCATCGACAATCAAGTCAAAGTCCGTGGCTTCCGGATCGAGCTGGGCGAAATTGAAACTGTAATTAGTCAGCATCCAATTGTCCGAGAGGTGAGAGTGATCGATCGTGAAGATCGACCAGGTGATAAACGGTTAGTTGGTTATGTAATTCTTCAGTCACAAGAATATCCCACCGATAGTGGCAGCATCGTAGGTCGGGAGTTACAAACATTTCTGCGATCGAAGTTGCCAGATTATATGATTCCCTCAGCTTTTGTGATGATCGATGCTTTACCACTTACGCCCAATGGTAAAGTCGATCGTCAAGCATTGCCTGTCCCTGAATACAATCGGCAAGAGTCCGAAGATATATTTGTGGCTCCCAGGAACGAGTTAGAACTTCAGCTCACCAAAATTTGGGAACGGGTATTGGGGGTGCAATCGATCGGCATTAGAGACAATTTCTTTGAATTGGGCGGTCATTCTCTGCTGGCGGTGAAAATATTTAATGAAATCGAAAAAACTTTAAATAAAAATATTCTACTATCCACTCTTTTTCACGCTCAAACAATCGAAGATCTTGCCGAAGTTTTTGAACACAAAGAATCTGCTAAAACATGGCAATCTTTGGTGCAAATAAAAACAGGTAGCCCTACAAAAGCTCCTCTATTTTGTATGCACGCTATTTGGGGCAATATTTTATTCTATCGAAATTTTGCCCAATATCTAGAAACAGATCGGTCTGTATATGGACTCCAATCCAAGGGACTTGATGGCCAGTACCCCCTCTGTACTTCCATCCCAGAAATGGCAGCTAACTACATTCAAGAGATCCAACGCGTTCAACCACAAGGGCCTTATTTACTAACAGGTTTTTCATTAGGTGGTCTAATTGCTTTTGAAGTAGCTCAACAACTTCAGGCTCAAGGTCAAGAAATTCAATTGCTGGCTTTATTAGATCCAGCTAGTCCTACTCTAACTACATCGGATGCAGATATTAATGCTGTCGCTCAAACATCATTATTAACAAAAACTGTTTCCCATTTACGAACGATGTTAAAGTTAAGCCTCAAAGACCAAATAACTTATGTGTGGGAAAGATTATACTGGAATTTGACCGTAGGTCATGCGAACATGCTCCGTAAAGCATATCTACGCTACATCAAACGTTCTATTACTGAACTGAGGCTACTAGATGTCTTTTGGGCAAATTATCTTACCCAATTCAGCTATATACCCAAGCAATATGTTGGCAAAGTTACTCTATTTAAAAGTACAGATCCGGGAATTGGTGGTGAAGATAATTCCGAATCAGAGTGGAAATTTCTTGCTAGTGATGGAGTAGATATTGAGTCAATGCCAGGATCACATATAGAGATTATGGAAGAACCTAATGTTACAATATTGTGTGCTAAATTCAGTTCTTATTTAGCCCACGAGCAAGAATGTTGAAATATTTTATAAATACACTTTGTTTACACATTTTATCTGAATTATCCAAATAATTCTTTTTAATAGATAAATATATATGTATTGTGATTTGTATTTATTGTACAGATTTTTATCAGGAGTTATCAAATGACAGATATAGCCTTTTTCTTAGTTAATCTTGAAGGTGGCGGTGCAGAAAAAGTCATGTTAAGTTTAGCAAGTGGGTTTGCAGAAAAGGGGCTAAAAGTAGATTTAGTTATCGTTAAACTCGAAGGAGAATATCTAGAGCTTATTTCACCAAATGTGCGATTAATAAACTTCTCAAGTTCTAGACTAATTACTAGTCTACCTTTACTAGTTAGCTATTTAAAGAAAAATCGCCCCAAAGTTTTTATTTCTGCATTAGAAGATCCAAATACGTTATCAATTATTGCCAAAATACTCGCTCGTGTACCTACTCGCTTAATAGTTACTGTCCACAATCATCTTTCTTGTAGTTACAAACAATCGAATGATTTAAAATCTAAACTCATACCTTTTTTTGTCCGTTGGTTGTTCCCCTTTGCCAATAATGTCGTTTCAGTATCACAAGGTGTTGCTGATGATGTCGAAAAGTTGAGTGGGCTACCTTCAAAAAATATTCAAGTAATATACAATCCAATTTTCACTCCCGATCTGCTCGAAAAATTTCACGAACCAGTCAACCATCCTTGGTTTTTAGAACACCAACCACCTGTGATTTTAGGTGTAGGACGGTTAACTAAACAAAAAGATTTTTCTACCCTGATCCGTGCTTTTGCATTAGTTCAAAAGCAATACAATGTCAGATTGATGATTTTGGGACAAGGAGAAGAACTCCCCGATTTAGAAGTGCTAGTTCAGCAGCTCAATTTAGTTGATAATGTAGCTTTTCCAGGATTTGTAGCCAATCCTTATGCTTACATGCCAAAAGCTAAAGTACTGGTAATGACTTCAATATTTGAGGGCTTTGGTAATGTCCTTGTAGAAGGAATGCTCGCAGGAACCCCCGTAGTTTCTACTGATTGTGAAAGTGGCCCTTCTGAAATTTTAGCTGATGGTAAATATGGTACCTTAGTAAAAGTCGGAGATATTCAAGGTTTAGCAACAGCCATGATCGATACCTTGAAAAACCCGCTCGATGCTGAATTGTTGAGAAGAAGGGGTCAAGAGTTTTCTTTAGAAGCTGCTTTAATAAAGTATCAACAATTGTTTGATTTTGATTGATTAATATCGATCACTAGATTTTTGAATAAAAAATTCACAAGCAATTTAAGATAGATATCATATTTTTGATTGCGTTATTAATTAATTATTTACTATCTAAAATTGCATGAAATATAGCATAATCTATTTTAAGTCAAATGTTAAATAAATTAAACAGCACAATTAAAAATCTTAGTCCTAACATCCGCAAGATACTTGCTAATATGAGCTGGTTGATCGGCGGGCGTATCTTGCGAGCAGGTTTAGCTGTTGTGGTAGCTGCTTGGATGGCTCGCTATTTGGGAGTAGAACAATTTGGAACCTTAAATTATGGGTTTGCACTGGCAGCTATTTCTGCCAATATCGCTCAAATGGGTATCAGCCATTTTGTGCTCCGCGACTCAGTAAACGAACCATCTAATCGATATGAAGTACTTGGTACCGCAGCTTTTGTACAGTTTATTAGTGGAATTGTCTCTTTTTGCTTATTAATCGGCGTAATTTTTTGGCTACGCCCCGACGATCCAACAGCGCGGATGATCGTCCTGATTATGTCAAGTTCCCTACTTTTTCAAACGTTACCTGATAATATCGATACTTGGTTTCAATCTCAGGTTCAGTCAAAATATTCAATCATCTCAAGCTATACAGCTTTTCTAATTGCTACATTGGGCAGGGTTGTATTAATCCAGATCCAAGCACCACTGATTGCTTTTGCTGTGTTGATCTTGGTGGAGAGTGTTTTAGCGACAATTACTTGTATCGTTGCTTATCAAATCACCGGACAAAAAATTCAAAAATGGCATGTTAACAAACAGCGTGCTATTAAACTAGTTAAAGTAAGCTGGCCGTTAATATTTTCCAGCTTATCAGTGATGATTTATCTAAATGTAGATCAAATCATGATCGGACAACTAGCTGATTCCCATGCTGTAGGTATCTATGCAGTAGCAGTAAAATTATCAGAGAATTGGGCGTGGCTTGTTCTAGCAATTACTAGATCGGTAACCCCTTATATTATGGAAGCAAAGCAGATCAGTGAGAAAGCATACTATCAAAAAATGCAAAAGCTTTGTAACTTATTGGCACTGATATTTTATGGTGTAGCTATTCCTACAACATTTTTTGCAACACCAATAGTTGTTTTTGTATTTGGTGAAAGTTACGCTCCTGCTGGTGTAATATTGTCAATCCATATTTGGTCCTCGATCTGGTTGTTTTTTGGTAACGTCAGGCAAATTTGGGTGGCGGCAGAAGAGTTGACTATATTTGCGATGACAGCTAGTTTTATCGGTGCAGCAATGAATATTGGCTTAAATTTTTGGCTAATCCCGATCTACAAAGAATTGGGCGCAGCTATTGCAACAGTCATTTCTTATTTATTTGCAGATTATATTGTGTGCTTTATCTATCCACCAGCACGTAAATTTGGTTGGGTTATGACAAAAGCATTAGCTTTAAATATCTTTGTCCAAGACAAGCAAAAATGATGGATGCAGATTATAGAATGAGAAAATGAGTTATTGCAATACTTACAGCCATGAATAAGCTATTAATCTTATCCGAAAAAATATTCGCGATTATTTCTTTTATTCATTATTCAGGAGGACCATTATTTGTAATTTTTACTAATGGAGTAAGCGAGGGTGAGTTTCCTGACACTACTCCTGAGCTACCCTCTATTAATCAAATATTTCTATTGATTTATCTGATCACTTTTTGTCTGTTGATTTTAAGGTGGCAAAAAGTGATACTCGTAATTTTAAAAAGTCAATTTATCTGGTTGTTATTAGGATTAGCTGTATTTTCCATCTTTTGGTCGTATTCACCAGATTTAACCAGAACTCGCGTGATTGCATTGACTGGTACAATCATGTTTTCACTTTATTTATCCAGTCGCTATAGTTTAAAGGAACAGCTATATTTACTGGGTTGGATCTTTGGCATCATTATTTTTACTAGTCTACTATTTGTAGTATTACTGCCGAAGTATGGAGTGATGGGTGGCTTTCATGTCGGAGCTTGGCGTGGCATTTATAATCACAAGAATGTTCTTGGTAAAATCATGGTTCCTAGTGCTATTGTCTTTTACCTTTTGGCATTAATCTCTCCAAAACAGCGGTGGATTTTTTGGAGTCTACTCGGTGCATCAGTAATGCTAATGATATTTACAAAAGCAGCGTCACCGATAATTAACCTGATCATCTTGCTGAGCTTGTTAGCTATTTTACCTATTTTACGCTGGAACTATCTTTTCATGGTTCCGATCATAATTGGAATGACATCAATTGGGATACTCTTTTACTTATTAATTGCAGCTAATTCCGAACAACTTGTAGGTGCATTGGGCAAAGATCTAACATTTACTGGCCGCACAAATTTTTGGCCGCTAATGTTGGACAAAATTTGGGAAAATCCTTGGTTAGGCTATGGATATGGTGCATTTTGGCAAGGATTAGATGGTCCTTCTGCCTATGTCTTGAATGCATCCGAATTCAAAGCTCCCAACGGTCATAATGGTTATCTAGATCTTTGCCTCGAACTAGGATTAGTTGGACTTTTAATTTATACGATTCAATACATTATTAGTTTTCAAAAATCACTAATATATATCAAAAACACCAAAACATCAGAAGCATTTTGGCCAATACTACTGCTTTCTTATATTGTCTTATCAAATTTAACAGAAAGTGTTTTAGTATTACAAAATAACTTTTTGTGGGTTTTACAATTGTCAGTATTTTTCTCTCTCTCCATCCCAACATCAAGTAGCATGGTCGATTCAGTTCTGGAGGAAGCATAATATTATTTTGATGGTTACCCTGGATTCAATTGATTTACGATTTTCGAGAGCAATTAAGCGGCTATTATCGTATTCAATATTTGCATACAAAATATATATAGATTAGCAATGAACAAAATCCAAATTCTCATGCTAGGGGAAAGTTTAGATCGATCGGGTGGCATAGTTTCTGTTCAAAAATTGATATTGAATAATACGCCTAATCAGATCGAAATTCATCATATTGTTACATTACCAAATGGATCGACAGCACGTAAAATATTAGTATTTATTCAAGCTTTAGGATTATTATCCTGGCGACTCTTGACAACAGAAGTCGATCTCGTACATATTCATGTTGCAGAGAGAGGTAGTGCTTTTCGTCAAGCATGTACCACGACGATCGCTTGGCTGTTTCGTAAGCCAGTAGTCCTTCATAGTCATAGTGCTGATTTTCATGTATTTTATGCTAATCTACCACCGATAGTTAGACTTGGATTAAGATGGACATTTTGTAAATCAACCAGATTTATTGTTTTGTCGCATAGTTGGAAGAAATTCTACGTAGAGAATCTTGGACTAAAAGCAGAACGAGTAATTGTCCTGCCTAATCCTGTTAAATTTCCGATAAAAGTTCCTCATAGAATTAATTCTAAAAAGGTTACTTTTCTATTTTTAGGCAGAATTGGTGAACGAAAAGGAGCATTCGATTTAATCGATGCTTTTGATTCAATTCCTTTGGCTAAAAAACAGAATGCTCGATTGATTATGGCAGGTGATGGAGAAGGTGAAAGAGCAAGAGATTTAATAGAGAAACTTAATTTAAATCAATACATTACAATTTTAGACTGGGTAGATGAACAGCAAAGAAATGAACTTTTAGCGAGTGCAGATGTCTTTGTATTGCCTTCTTACAATGAAGGTCTGCCAATGGCACTACTGGAGGCAATGAGTTGGCAATTACCGACGATCACGACACCAGTAGGTGGTATTCCTGAGTTAGTAATCTCGGGTGTAAATGGTCTATTAGTAAATCCTGGCGAGATCAAACAATTGTCAGATATAATGCAATCTTTAATCGACAATGAACATTTGAGGCTATCTTTAGGAAGTGCGGCTAAAGAAGCAGTTAGTCCTTTTGAAGTAAGTAAGTATTGTGTTCGATTAGTAAATATTTTTACAGAGTGCCTTGATAATACAATCGACAGATAAAGCAATATCTATAGAACCACAAGAAATACTATTCGGATAAATAAAAAATGATAAATATAGATCTAGGAAGCTGGTGAAATTAATTATATAATCTTTGTTTTGATTGAACTAACCTAAACATAATGATGCCAATAAAAAATGTATAATATATATTAATCGTTTAAGCCTAATGGCTGACGATCTAATCAGGACTAATAGTTTATTATAATTTAGATGGTCGATACCAAACAGTACACATTTGCTATCCAAATTAGTTGATGTAACGATCAAAAGTTATTAATGGATAATCTCAGCAATCAAACCAACTTCGGTTCGGTAATTATCCTTCATACATAAATCTTTAAGTTCTACTTTGGGATTGTTTTATTATAAATGATGAATTAAAAAGCACAAAAAGAGTTCTCGATCAAAAATATGAAAACATGTAATTTTATTGGTACTCGTGTAGATGCAATCACCTACAACAAATTATTTGAACGGTGTGATGACTGGCTACAAGATAAGCAAGCCAAATCCAAACATGTTGCTTGTTTAAATGTCAACTGTGCTGTTGAGAGCTATTTGAATCCTGAAATAGCAGAGATTTTTGATAAGGCTGATATTTCAGGTGCAGATAGTATGCCATTTGTATACTGGATTAAACTTTTGACTGGTGAAAGATGCGATCGTCTTTATGCACCAGATATCATTTTGAAATTGTGCGAAAGAAGCCTTCAATCTAATTATCGGTTATATTTGTACGGTGGTGCTGAAGGTGTTCCCGAAAAAATGCAATCATTTCTCGAAAACAAGTTTCCGGGTATAAATATTGTCGGAGCATATTCACCTCCATTTAGACAATTAACACCAGCAGAAGATCGAGAAATTTGTGCGCAAATTAATCAGACAAATCCTGATTTCATTATTGTCGGATTAGGATCTCCTAAGCAAGATAGATGGATGCAAGCACATTTAGATAAAATTCCAGGGACGATCATGATTGCCTCTGGAGCAGCATTTGATTTTTTTGGTGGCACGATTAATCAGGCTCCAGTTTTAATCCAAAAGTCAGGATTTGAATGGCTATTTAGATTGTTTCAAGATCCAAAAAGATTGTGGAAACGATATACATTATATAATGTTATTTTTCTATGGATGTTCTTTTTGCAGGTCGTGGGTCTGAAGAAATTTAACACTCGAAAAATCTAAATTCTCCCAATATTTCCAGGCAACGTAGACTTAAGCTGTAATTATCAAACAAAAATAAAATGAAAAAAATTCTAGTCGGTGGTGCAGGTGGATTTATCGGTTCTCACTTGGTTAAAAGACTGAAAGAGCAGGGTTTTTGGGTGAGAGGAGTAGATGTCAAACGTCCTGAATTTGATGAAACCTGTGCTGATGAATTTGAAATTTTAGATCTCAGAAGACAGGATGATTGTCTCAAAGCGACCAGAGATGTAGATACCGCATATTGCTTGGCTGCTAATATGGGGGGTATTGGTTGGACTCATGCTGCGCCAGCCGAGATTCTCCATGACAATCTCCTGATGTCTACAAATACATTAGAAGCTTGTCGCTTAAGTGGAGTAGAAAATATTTTTTATTCATCCTCCGCTTGTGTATACCCAAATTATTTACAAGAGACAAATGATAGCCCAGGTCTGAAAGAAGATAAAGTTTTTCCTGCCGATCCTGATATGGAATATGGTTGGGAAAAATTGACTGCGGAGATGATGCATGAAACCTATCGCAAGTCTTACGGTTTGAATATCAAAGTGGCTCGCTTTCACAATATCTACGGCCCATTAGGCACCTACGACGGGGGGAGAGAAAAGTCTCCAGCCGCACTCTGTCGGAAAATTGCCAAAATCGAAGGCAATGAGGGTGAAATTGAGGTTTGGGGCGATGGTACTCAGGCGCGCTCTTATTGTTATGTCGATGATTGCGTAGAAGGTTGCATTCGGATCATGAACTCAGATGTCACCATCCCACTCAATCTAGGTTCAGATCGGATGGTCACAATCAATGAGTTGATTGCCATGATTAGTGATATTTCTGGTAAGAAGATTCACTGTAAGTACGATCTGACCAAACCTGTCGGACCTAAAGGCCGAAACTCAGACAACACCCTGATTCAAGCAAAGCTGGGTTGGTCGCCTAACATCACTTTAGAACAAGGAATGTCCGATACTTACAAATGGATCGACGCTCAACTGAAAAAATAGTAATGTTTCGTTGGTGTACTTGTGCTTTGGATCGCCAATGCCAGCAGTACATAACTTCTCAAGCAAGGAAATCGACACAAATTATCGAGTAGAGCGAGCATACTTCTGCTGAGGCAGAGGCTGCGCTCATTACTAGTGAAGCACCGCCCCTACGAGTTAACGTTACTGCTATAGCGATCTTAAGTGAGAAGCGTAACTTTACTTTTAGAGGGCGGTGCTTCATGTCTGCCCTCTAAAAGTTAACATTACTAACAAAAGAACTCAAATAGGATTGCGATAGGAACTCAGATAGAATTGCTCTATGGTTAAATTTTCTCGAAACCGCTTACTATCTAGGCGACAAGCTTTGCAGATCGGGATTAGCTCTGTAACGGCTTTGGCTGTTTTGTCATTAGGTAAATTAAAAGTATTAAGTTACCTAATTTATCTATTTACTGATGCACCAGGCAAGGGGTTACAACAGAGAATCAAAGATTCCGAGCGGAGAACTTTCAAAATAGTTGGGAAGAATTCTCTCAAAAATAGAGCAAAGGCAAAAGGCTTAATTTATGGAGCTTTTCCAGAAGCCGATCATCAGAACTTTAAAGATGATCCAACCTTGCGGTCTATTTTCGCTCGGGACTGTGGCTTGATGGTAGCAGGAGTTTATTGGAGTCAGATTCGTCCGAGTGTCGATACGTTTAACTTTGAAAGAGCTGATTATTTTGCTAAGTTTGCCGCCGATCATCAGATGTTGTTGCGGGGACATCCTTTGATCTATTATGATGCCTTGCCTAGCTGGCTAGAAAGCACAATAAATCATCAAAATGCCAAGCAAATTTTTACTCATCATATTGAAACTGTGGTGAAGCGTTATGCCGGAAAAATGCATTCGTGGGATGTAGTTAATGAAGCAATTGATGTTGGCGATGGTCGATCTGATGGTTTAAGAAACGATCTATGGGTAAAATATGTAGGTTCAAATTTTATCGATCTGGCATTTCGGATTGCCGCAAGATCGGATCCACGGGCTTTGCTGGTCTACAATGAAACCAACCTAGAAAACCCAGTCCAACAGGCTGCTGTGCTGAAACTACTCAGGAACCTCAAATCTAAAGGTACACCAATACATGCTTTGGGAATTCAGTCTCACTTGAATGGTGCTAGTGATTTTAAACCGCAGCAGTTTAGAAAATTTCTGCGGAATGTCACTAGCTTGGGGCTAAAAATTATGATTACTGAGCTGGATGTATCTGACAACAATTTGCCGATCGATGTAACTAAACGAGATCGACTGATCGCCGGAGTATATGAAGATTATCTCACTGCTGCTTTAGCTGAAAAATCGGTAATTGCGGTGGTTAATTGGGGTTTGAGCGATCGATATAGTTGGCTATCAGACAGATTTCCGCGTGACGATCGATCGCCTGTTCGACCTTTACCATTCGATCGAGAGATGAAACCTAAATTAGCATGGAAGGCGATCGCGCGAGCTTTTGATCGCGCACCAAAACGATAATTGCTGTTGCTTTATTTCACTTAACTAGACAAGAATGGTTTGATGTGAGTATACAATTCGGCTGGATATTCCTCATGCAATCCCAGCGTACCAGGTAGACTAAAACTAGTCACATGAGCAACTTCGGCGAGGGCAAACATTTCGGCTTTGGATTTGGGTGGACTATTTTCACCGATCGCGATCGTCACAGGTATACTCAGAGATTGAAGATGTGCGATCGCGTCAGATCGATCGACATAGGGATCTAGTCCCCCAGTCACAAAGGCGGCTGCCCCAAATCTTGCGCCTGGCTGTTGAGTCAATTGTCGTTTTTGGCTAAGCAGAGTAGGAGTCAATTTACTAACATCGGCATAAACATGTCGCCGATACATAAATTTTAGGAAGCTGGGGGTAGTATTCAATTGGTAAAAAAATTGACCGAGAATCGGCGTGCGAATTAGTTCGCGCACCACTGGCAACCACGGTTTTTGTCCCCGTGCCATCGTTGGTAATGGTCCCCTCCAGGTAGGTGCGACTAAAACCAATTTGGAGACACTAGTTGGTATTCTGGCAGCAAGATCTAGCGCGTAACCTGCGGCATGTCCAGCCGCGATCATTGTCACTGGTGACGACGCATAGATATCTCGAACAAAGTCTGCTAGAAACTGGCGATAGAGTGGTGGCGAATAATCTAGCCGCGATCGAGTAGAGTCACCGAAACCTGGAAAATCAACAGTAGTAACTTGGAATTGCGGAGCTAAATAATCCGCCAAGCTAGACATCTCAGTCCGGCTAGAAACTGTACTAAACGAAGGTAAGAGGAGAATAGGCTCTCCAGCACCATTTGTCTCATAAGCAATGGTTAATGCTTGTCCTTGCCAGCACCATTGATATTTGGAAACAGTAGCTTTGACTAATTGGTTTTGCATTACTCAATCTCGATCTTGATATTGTTTAGCAACCACTCATTAAAGTTCGACAGTAACAGCGTTCCCGTATTATGGCAACGTTTTCAACTTTCAACTGTCCACTTTCCACTCATTTAAACCACATCTGGCAACTTTCGCTGACGAATATACAACCATAATAACCCGATCGATCCGATCGCGATTCCGACGAGACTAATCACCTGTGCCATTCGGAGAGAGCCAAACATCAGACTATCTGTTCGTAAACCCTCGATCCCAAACCGCCCGATACTATAAGCAATTAAATAAACTAAAAAGATTGAACCAGCTTTTAAGCGGTGATGTCGATTGTCATCGATAAATAACCACATCAAAACTGTGAATACCAGCAAATTCCATAAGGATTCATACAAAAATGTCGGGTGAACATAATTACATTGATGATTATTGGTATTCACAATACATAACTTCCACGGTAGATCTGTCTGACTACCAAAGGCTTCAGAATTAAAGAAATTACCCCACCGACCGATCGCTTGTCCCAAAGCCACAGAAGGCGCAATAATATCAGCTAATTGCCAAAATGAAATTTGTTTAAATTTAGCAAAAATAATCGCGGCGATCGATCCACCAATCAGTGAGCCATGAATAGCGATACCGCCCTCCCAAATCTTGATAATATCCTCTGGATGTTGAGAGTAGTTGTGCCATTCAAAGGCAACATAATATAGTCTGGCAGTGGGAATCGCGCCTAATACTAAACAAATCGCTAGATCGGCAATTAATTCAGGGTCAATCTTGCGGGACTTTCCCAACCGCATCGATAAATTAACACCAATTAATACCGCTGTGGCAATCAATAAGCCATACCACTTTAATCGAAAACTTCCCAGATGAAAAATCTCTTCCCCTGGCGACATAAATTGAAAAGCGAGTAGAGATTGTCCTGAATGATCATGACTACTAATAATCGGAGCTAAAGTAGCAAAGTCTAAAGAGGGTAGTTGAAGAGTTGAAAATAAATCTATTATTAACATATATACTAAATATCCAGATCTGCTAATAGTCGATCGATTTGATCAGAATTGCTGTTGTTGTCAAGCTGAGATTGCGGATTGGTAATGATCCCGACATATTCAGGTCCAAATTTGTCCCACGGTGCAGAAGAATCGACTGATTTAGCTGTAGAGCGAGGGATAATTGGTTTTACTTCGATCGGATTGAGCTGCTGTCGCACCGAGTTTTCTTCCCAATCAGGCATTGTCACTATTGGTAAAACTGGTGGTTGTGGGATGACTAATTCGGGCATCAAGTCTTCATCTTCAACCCATTCTTCCCAAACAGTTCCATCTCGATCTATGGATAAATCAAGGTTATCATCATCAACAGCAACGAGATCGATTAGTACTCGATTATTATCTGTCACAGCAATCGATTCGATCGTGTTATTTATGGCTAGTTGCGATTGCTGTTGCTCAGAGAGATTGGTGCTATTGGTCAACTCAGCCGACTGACAATCAGTGAATGTTGAGTCAGGAACGGTAGTTAATTCAAACTGTTGAATACTAGGATTTTGCATCGGCATTGCAGTGAGTTGAGTCAATCGTGCCAATAAAGAGTTTGAATTTAAGCGATCTGATTCAACCGTTGGCATCGTCACTAGCCGTTCCTCTGAAAAATCGCTACTCGGTGGGGACGGTGGTAAGACTGTAAAAATTGATTGAATCCGATCTAAATAACTTTTTACAATCCGATGACTGGCAATAATTTGGTCGAGATGTAATTGTTGAAGCTTAAGATAACTGGTGCTATCAATGATTACATCTTTGCCTACTTCGTTCTGAACATCCCCTGTTAGTAAATTAATTTTGGTCCGAAGATATTCACTACCTGGATGACTGATAGTCATCGCAGCTTCAGTCATCCGAGTTGTGACATCCAATTCCATCGCATCACGCATGACTAGTGCTAAAGCTTCATGAATTTGTCCGGCTTGTAGTTTTTGATTAAATTCTTCGCTGGAGATCATAGATTCGGGATAAAACAGGACTCACCAGTAGTTGCTGAGATCGTAGCGCAGTTCGGCCAGCATCGATCGAAGTAATGGCAAGCTTAGACCAATAACATTACTATGACAACCCTCAATTTTGTCAATCAAGGCACTTCCTTTGCCTTCTAGTGCAAACCCCCCCGCACAAACCAATGGTTCGCCAGTAGCGATATAAGCCTGAATCTGAGGATCAGAAACTCGACCAAAATAAACTTGCGTAATGCCACAACGAACAACTTGTTGGGATTGGCGTTGGTCGATTAATGCATGCCCAGTATATAGAGTACCGTGATTGCCGCGCATTTGTTGCCAACGAGTAAATGCTTCAGCAGGATCTCGTGGTTTCCCATAAATTTCGTCACCGACGACTAAGACTGAATCACAACCCAATATCAAGGAATCATGAACTTGATTCAATACGACTTCTGCTTTGCGCTGTGCCAATGTCTCCACTAGCGCAATTGGATCTGTTAGTTGAATCTGCGATTCATCGAAGTGACTTACACACACGAGAGGGTTGATCCCCACACTTTGCAGCAATCGTCGTCGTGCGGGGGAAGCAGAAGCCAAGACAAAGTTGAGAGTCATACTGGAGGTGTTAATGGCTATCTAGGCAACACTAAAGGAATTAATCACTTCACCGAATACCTGTTTCATTTTCTGCCACCGTTTATCAGTAGTAGAGGCGTTGAATGTGAATAATTTACCACGACTGACCACAACACTGGCAATGTTATGTCGATGACTATTTGGTAGTTTGACATCGTATTCGAGGATGTAGTAAGTTTTGCCTTTAGATTCATTTGTCTCTGCACTAATCAACTCAGCTTCCCGTCCCGATCCTGGCGGAGCGATCGCGTTTTTACCTAGTTTATACCCAACATCGGAAGCAGTACCAATGTCGCTCAATTTTTTGTCCTTATCTACCTGACTGATCACGACGCTGATATTTTCGCTAGATTCAATCAAGTCATGAAAGATAATATCTGCGCCTTTGGTGGTTTTGACAGCTACCCAGCCATTGGGGTAGAGAAATTTGTAGCCATCGGCAGTATCGATATAGCCTTGGAGTCCCGCTGCTTGAACAGGAGCAACATTAATTTGGAATATTATTGCTAATGTCAAGATCAATGACACGGTGATTTTTTTCCACATGAGGTGATGAATTTAATATTTTATGTATTCGGTAATAATTATAGACGTTTAGGGCTAACAGCCAGAGACAAGCGGTAGGGATCTATCTACTCACAGCTTGCGCCAGTACGAAAATATTAGTAATTGGCATAGATCTTAGGGTACCCAGGGGCACCTCTACAGGTAGCTTGTAGGGGTGCCCTTGATGGGTACTCACTCCGCTTTCAACTTTCAACTTTCAACTTTTAACTACTCACTATCCACCGATTCCCCTGCAAATTCTGGCTGCGGAGTACTATTGGACTGTTGACGAATCAGATCGATCGTACCTTTGATCGTCCCGGCGAGCGGAACTGAAACAATTACACCTAATAATCCAGCAATTTGTCCGCCTGTGAGTAAACAAATCAAAATGGCAATCGGATTTAAGCCGATAAACTCACCCATCAATTTGGGGGCTAACAAATTATCTTTGATTTGTTGCATAATAATTGAAGCAATTAAAACAGAGATTCCTAAACCAAAGTTTTTCAACATAATCACAATTGTCACTAACCCAATTCCCAAACTAGCACCGATAAAAGGAATCAGTTCGGCAGTACCAATGAAGATCGCAAAAGATAGCCCAAAGGGAACTTTTAGGACAAAGAAGATCGGGGTGAGGATGGATGCCATGAATGTCCCTAATATCAACTGGCTGATGAAAAAGTTCTGAAAATTTAGCCGTAATGATTCACTCAATGGCATCCCAATCCGATCGGGTAATGTCGCCACAATACCGATCCACAATCGATCGCCATATAGCAACATATAGATGGATAAAACGATAATTGAGAGCGTATCAATCACGCCAGAAACAGTGCCCACTGCTAGTCCTACTATCTGAGCACCAATAATTTGTAATTGGGTGTCGATCTTGGCATTAATCTGAGTTCGCAAGACATTAAAATCAATCGGGAAGCCTTTGCCTTTGCCCCATTCTTCCCAACCATTAATATTTTCATTACTTGCCAAAATCCACTCTGGTATCTGCTTGACTAATTCAGTTGTTTGATCGATCGCGCTAGGGACTACTGTCACACCTAAAATAGTGAGGAGGGCAATCGTAATGAACAAAACACCAATAATTGCAGGCACTCGCCGAAAGATTCGTTCGAGGATTTTAACGGGATAATTGAGTAAAAAGGCAATCAGTGCCGCGATCGTCAAAACGGTAATTAGATGCTCGAAATATCGAAAGAACTGTGATAGTACCCAGAGGTTGAGTCCAATGACTGGAAATCCCAATCCAATGATTAATAAGTTCTGGATGTTGGTGGGGAAACGACGCATTGGGTATCGATCGATGAGCAATTATTTAATTATCAGTTTAAGCTACGATCGACCTCTAAACACAAAAATGTCAGTGCGAGTCGATGTTCCAAGTGAGAGGATTCTACTGTTTAAGCTAAGATAAGTGAGTATTTAATCCTGTATCCCCATTCCAATCACCTTGATAACTCCGGTAAGGGCGGGTTTTAAAGTCAACAGCTAGATTCGGTTGAGTCAATCGGATCAACTCGCCCCTACCTCCCTAACCTCTAATTTTAAGCTTTGTGACTGAATCGAAAAAACCAACCAAATCAATCGCTAATATCGCTGGCATCGTAGCTGCTGCCACCTTAATTAGTAAAGTATTTGGGCTGGTGCGGCAAATGGCTCTAGCCGCTGCCTTTGGTAATGGCATCGCGTTTGAGGCGTTTACTTATGCCTATGCAATTCCCGGATTTTTACTGATTTTACTCGGCGGGATTAATGGGCCATTTCATAGTGCGATCGTCAGTGTTCTTACCAAGGAAAAAGACAAATCGCAAGTTGCACCGATCGTCGAAACAATTACCACGATCGTTAGCATAATTTTACTCTGTGTGAGTATCAGTATTTTCTGTTTTGCTAGCAATGCGATCGATATTATCGCCCCTAATTTAACTCATAGTAGTGATGTGATTCGAGGTACCTTGGTGCGCCAAAGTGCGATCGAGCAGTTACAAATTATGTCATTACTCGCAGTCCTAGCTGGCTTAATTGGGATTGGTTTTGGCACGCTCAGTTCGGCTCAATTTTACTGGTTGCCTTCCATTAGCCCCCTCCTCTCTAGCTTCACGACAATTGTTGGCGTAGGGGTGCTAGCGATTTATTTGGGGCAGAAGACCATGCTACCTGAATACGCGCTCTTGGGTGGTAAGGTGCTGGCAGGTACAGCATTAATTGGAGCGATTTTACAATGGTTGATGCAGGTGATTACCCAGTGGCGGGTAGGATTGGGGACGATTAAACCCCGATTGGATTGGCGGCGCAAAGGTGTCCAAGATGTATTGAAAATTCTTGGCCCAGCGACATTTTCTTCAGGTACACTTCAAATTAACCTATTTATCGATCTGTCTTTTGCTTCAGGTATTGCAGGCGCAGCTTCGGCGATGCAGTATTCGGGGCTATTGATTCAGACTCCCTTGGGCATTATTTCCAATATCATTTTAGTCTCCCTATTGCCCGAATTTTCCAGGCTGACAGATCCCGACAATTGGGGACAACTCAAGGATCGGATTCGCCAGGGATTAATGCTGACGGGGATTGCGATGATGCCCCTGAGTGCGATTATGATTGCTTTAGCTTACCCGATCGTCACCGCAGTTTATCAGTATGGTGCGTTCAAAACTCAAGATTCTCAATTAGTCGGCTCGATTTTAATCGCATCGAGTTTGGGGATGTTTATCTTTTTAGGGCGGGATGTTTTAGTCCGAGTCTTCTACGCGCTCGGTGATGGTAGTACGCCATTTAAGATCAGCATGGTGAATATCTTCTTCAATTTCCTATTTGACTATTTATTCTGGAAACCATTTGGTGCGGCTGGGATTACTTTATCGACAGTATGTATCAATCTGATTTCTTTTTCGGTAATGTTATTCTTACTCGATCGACGGTTGAATGGTTTACCGTGGCAAAGATTTTTACCACTGGTGGGTGTATTTCTCGCCAGTGTAGTGACAGGTGGGGTAACTTGGGGTGTCAGCTATGCTTGGCAGCAGTTTGTCCCTGCTAGCAATACAATTACTCTTTTGATACAATTAGCACTATCTGGGGGGATTGGTTTTGGGGTATTTGTCGCGATCGTTGCTCAGCTCAAATTACCAGAATTCGATAAGTTTGTAGGACAGATTCGCCAAAAATTGGTCAGGAAGTAATATTACCCCTGTGGATCTAAACATATGCGATTTAAACGCTGGGTACCTTTTTCATTATTTTTCGGGTTTGTGGCTGGCATTATTATTGCCAATGATTTGGGGCGACTCAGCGGAATTATCGGCTGGGTTAGTAGTTTGCCATTTGGTGATAAATGGGTACATTTTATTCTGATCGGCACTTTAGCATTTTTACTGAATTACGCGCTTGACGGTCGAATGCTAAAAATCGGTCGTCTAAAAATATTATTAGGCTGCTCAATTATCGCGGTAGCGATTACGCTTGAAGAGTTTTCCCAAATTTGGATACCTTTACGGACATTCGATCTGGTCGATCTGGCAGCAAATTATTGCGGGATTGGGATGTCGGGTTTGGTGTGGTTACGTACAAATTCAGTCTAGATGTAGTAGCCGGATTGAATGAGACAAAGCAAAACTTGTTTTGTGGCTATTGACATGCTTACATCTTGCACTAATACATCAATTTTAGTAAAAGCGTAGATTTCAGGGTACCCATTAAGGGCACCCCTACAGGTTAATTTTGTAGGGGTGCCCTGTCTTGTTGCGCTTTTATGTGCGGGGGAACCCCGCCCATAGCGCACCGCTGTCTTGTCGTTTTTTTATTCGGGGGTTCCCCCCGAATAAAAACGCAGCTTAATGGGTACCCTGGATCTACGCTGAGCAATAGTATTCCTACACTGGTGAAAGATGTGAGCATTTAGTGTTTCAAGATCGATCGTGTTAGTTTCTGATTTTTTGAGAAAATTCTATTTAGGATGTTAGTTTCTGATTTTTTGAGGGAATACTTGCAGATACTCTTGCTTTGGTGGTGAAATTTTGTGAGACAGCCTTTGTTACTCACGCCACATAGTTATTGTGTCCAGCATTACACTTCTAACTTAAAAAACCATGAAACAGTTTACCCCGATCGAAATAGTCAAAGCCCTTGCCTTAATTAATTTATCAATACTTGCTGCGGCTCCTGCTCAAGCCGTCATCATGGATTTTGAAAGCTTGCAGCAGAATAATTTTCTGCTTAATATTGTCGGCAGTAGCTATACAGAAGATGGTTTTGTACTGACTAGCACTACCCCTAGCGATCTTAATAAATTTGTTTCCTTTGGTCTGCTGAGCGGTAGCTCTCCAAACTCGACGCTTGGTTCGCCCAACACAGCTCTGCTTTACAATACTGCTGGCGGCGGCATTCGTCTAGCCAAAGTAGACGGTGGAGCATTCACATTATCATCGATCGATCTCACAGGTATTTTGAGTGGCGTGGCCGGATCTGTCTCAATACTTCTCGGTTAAGCTCTAAGCAGTGCTAGCAATAGAGAAACTAAGGTGTGGGTGCTGAGTTCCCGTACCAGGATGAAAAGGTTTTTTCGCTGGAAATTTTGAACGGGTCTTTTTAACAACGCGCGGGTTACTT
>JANYIT010000318.1 GCA_025358725.1 Chamaesiphon sp. GL140_3_metabinner_129_sub | reverse complement strand
GAGCCTTTAAGCATCAAAACCTTGCACTTGATTCGCAAAAAAAGGCTCAAAACCCCTGCAGTGAATGCCTTGCTGAGATCTTCAGCAAGCCCTATCTACAAGTTGTTGAATTTTAATTCCCCAGAAATTGCCGACATATAGTTGCTGACAGTTATCGATAGTATCTATGGCTAGTTTGGGAGCCATTATGCCACTAACTGATCGATTCCCGCTGGTGACTGGTAAGAATGTAGCGGATTCACCAACACAAGCACAAAGATCGGCTTGATTTTTCAGGCGCAGTCGGTGCATCACCATGTACAGAGCCATTGCTAGACAGATCGCCAGCAGTGGACTCAGTAGCAATGGTAAAATAAATGATTGTCCTAAAGCTGTAAAATTCACCTGTCCGCCACTAGCCACCAATCCTGCTCCTAGCAAGGCTCCAGTCATACCATGAGTAGTAGAGATCGGAAAACCCCGCCAAGTAGCTAAGAGAACTGTTAATCCGGCACCGATAGCAACAGCTAAATGAAAGTGAGCAGAATTTGCGATCGAATCTAATACTAACCCTTTACCAGAGAAGCTTTTCACTAAAGAGGCTGCCAAAAATACAGAGGAAACCGATCCCGCACTAGTAGTAAAAGTTGCCCACGTTAACGCCGTGCGGTAGCTTACTAGCCCACTGCCATAGAGAGTCGCTACCCCTTTGAAATTATCATTAGCTCCATTGGTGTAGGCTAAAAATATTGCGGCGAAGAAGACGAGGATGAGAATTGATGTCATTTTTTACAGATGATGCTTTAATTCCAGTGGCTATTCTCTCACGAATAGAGAAGTCCGACAAAGAGACTCTCAGAAACGAGATTTGTGAACAAATAAAATTATTTAGAACGAAAGCAATCCATTTGCCAATTTGGAATGTATATATTAGGTGGGGTCATCATATTCGATCGAGATTCAGTTATTTTATGGGTTATTTAGAGACTGCGGCTGATTTCTACTCTGAAGTTGCCCAAACACCAGAAATCGGGTTGTGCTGTGTCCAAAGTAGTCCATTACAATTACCAGGATTGGATATTCCTGAAATCATGCAGGAGATGAACTATGGCTGTGGTAGCACCGTTCATCCATCAGAGCTGATCAATGAACCAACAGTATTGTATGTGGGCGTAGGTGGTGGCTTAGAGGCTCTCCAGTTCGCTTATTTTAGTCGTCGGGCTGGTGGAGTGATTGCGATCGATCCAGTCGCTGAGATGCGCTCTGCGGCAGCACATAACCTCAAATTAGCTGCTGGATCTAATGATTGGTTCGATCCGAGTTTTGTCGAGATTCGATCAGGTGATGCTTTTGAACTACCAGTTGCTGATGGATCTGTCGATGTGGTGGCTCAAAATTGTTTATTTAATATCTTTGAACCAGCCGATCTCGATCGAGCCTTGGCGGAAGCCTATCGCGTCCTCAAACCTGGTGGTAGACTGCAAATGAGTGATCCAATTTCTACCCGCCAGATGCCGCTACACTTGCAGCAGGATGAACGATTGCGGGCAATGTGTCTCTCTGGGGCAATGACTTATGATGATTATACCCAACGAATTATTGCCAATGGTTTTGGTCAAATCGAAATTCGTGCTCGTCGTCCGTATCGATTATTAGATGCGGCTAGCTATCAACTCGATCGACATTTATTACTAGAAAGTCTCGATTCTGTTGCCTTCAAAGTACCAATTCCTGATGATGGCGCATGTATATTTACAGGTAAAACAGCAATTTATTCAGGCAAAGAAACAGTTTTTGACGATCGAGCTGGACATATCTTGCCACGCGGTTTACCGACAGGAGTTTGTGACAAAACAGCAGCTAAACTGTTTACCTTACTACCTGATGATTGCTTGATCACCCCCTCTACCTGGCACTATCAGGGCGATGGCTGCTGCTAATTTAAATATCTAATAAAGTATCTACCCATGCTGGTGCCTTTGGGATCGGATTGCCGAGACGTTCAAACATTAATAATGCAACGAGATGAATGACAAAAAGATAAACAAAATTACTGAGTAAAATTAAAGCAATCGCTAGAATTTGAATTACAACTAAATTAGGTTCGGCGAGAATTCCCAATTGCACAAATATCCATTCAGACAGATCGCGAATTCTGGCCATCAGATACAGCCAGAGATCTTCACCCAATAAAATCGAAGTCAACCAAAAGCGAAAAAATACCCCGATACAGTCCAGCAAGGCACCTAAAGAGATCGACGTAACCCAACTAACCCTTCGTTGCCAACAGGCACCTAGCTGGACTCCCATGATGCCATAGGGAATCAAAAATAGAATGCTCCGCGTCGGCCCCATCAGTACTGATAATAACAATCCAGCGACTAGAGCTGTCATCCATCCGGCGCGATACCCCCAGCGTAAATAGATTAACGCGATCGGAATCGGGAAAAAGATTTTGAATACAGGCCCAACCGGAAAGTAATAATTCAATAACCAGAGTAAGCTGGCAGTACTAGCAAGGAAAGCGGTTTCCACCAAAACAATCGGTGGTTTGCCCGTAGCGACATGATTATCTACTTTCGATGTCTGCTCTTCAGGTGGAGATTGATGCTTCAGGGGAGATGCCAATGGATTACCTCGATCGCCTGCACGATCGGCTAAATGAGTTATGATAGAGATCGGTTTCGTGAGCTTGTCAGTTCTAATTGTAGATCGACTCACTGCCGATCTAGATAGTTAGGATTGCGATTAGTAAAACTGCGTGTGGTAGAGTTGCCCAATTTTTAGATATGTCGGAACTCAGCGCAACCCCAAATAACTTAGACACAATCGTAAATACGGCGAATATCGCGCGGACAATCTCCTTTGAGACCTCCCCAATTGAGGTTCGGGCTGTACGCGAAGATGAAATTCATTGCGTCGCTGATATTATTACTCGTAGCTTTCATTTCGATCGAGGCTGGATGGCATGGTTTACACCACTATTTAGGCTGGGTATTGCCGAAGATCTCCGTCATCGTCTCCGTCCCCGTGGATCTAGTCACAATCAGAACCAAATTCAGCAACAAGTTTGCTCGATCGCTGTTTATACTGAGCGGGAGCAAACACAAGTAGTTGGTACAATCGAAGTTGGCGTAAGGACTGCCGAACGGTATCGGCAAAATCCTCACCGCTATGTTTATATCTCCAATCTTGCTGTCAGCCGAGACTTTCGGCGGCGGGGAGTCGCCCAGGAATTACTCACCAACTGCGAACAACTGACCCAATCTTGGGGTTATACAGAACTCCATCTTCATGTAATGGGCAATAATACTCGCGGCCGAAATTTATACCAGAAACTAGGCTACGAGATCATTTCTGTTGAATTTGTGTGGTCGATTCTTCCTTGGCATCGACCAGAACGATTATTTTTACGAAAACAATTATGATAGTTGATCGATATCCCCGGGTTATAGTAGTCAATTAGTCTTTAATCGATCGTAAATTCGAGTAGCATATTCTTAAAGTGTGAGATTTAGTGGAGAACATCAATGTTGAATATTCAAACAGCTCGAAAATTATTACCAGTCATCGCCCTAACTAGCTGCTGTGTCGCAATTGCCCCCATCGGAGTTAGAGCCGACAGTTTGCCAGGATTTACGCTATTTAGTGGAGTCGAGCCATCAAATCAACTGAGCTATCGCTTGGACTCTGGTAATCGTAACACTACAGATCGCTATACTTTAAATATTCCTGGTTCAAAAATCAATCGTCTTGGTGCTGCCCAAATTCAAATTACTTACCCTGAGTATTACAAAGGTAAGTTTGATGACAAGGCGGTGGAAGTCTTTGTGGGCGAAAAATTAATCCCTGTTCAAGCGGTGCAATGGGATCGTGAGAATCACACACTCCAAATCGATCTCGCCCAAAGGGTGAAAACCAAAGGTGAAATCAAAGTAGTCCTCAATAATGTCCAGAATCCTGATGGTGGTGGCATGTATTACTTTACTTGCAACGTAAAAAGTAGTTCAGAGTTTCCCCTTGCTCGATATGTTGGTACCTGGATTCTGAGTATCGATTAAGAAGGTATTAGGTCTTAGGTCTTAGGTGTAGGGCGAGCACTACCCAGCATCTACAATTTCAGGAAATTACGATATTGTAAATATTTTTGCCTAATATCTAAAGCCTAAAGCCTAAGATCTAAAGCTTTAACATTACCATCCGATGTAGATCTGCCTCATGCTGTTGAAAAAATAGCCAAGAGATCGGAAAGAAAGTCATGTAGCGATTAAAAGTCTCCAAACCAACTAACTCTAAGGCTGGCGATCGATTTGCGACAAACCTGTCATACCATGCACGTAAAGTTGGGCGATAGTCGTGAATTGAATCATGGGTAATTTTAAAACCGACTCGTTCTGCTGCCTCAATATGAGTATGGTGCATCACCAGCATCGAGCCTGGAAAAAATAGCTGCAACATCACCACCGAATTTGGATATGGCTCCCGCGCTAGCGAAAAAAACTGGTGCACGGCAAGTCCGCCAGGAACGAGAGCATCATAGATTTTTTGATACATTTGCTCCAATTCTTTGGGTCTGACATGTTCTAGTGCGCCGATCGATAGTACTCGATCGTAAGCAGCATTCTCAAACGGATGAGTAATAAAGTTAGTCAGCGAAACATTTAGACCCAATTCTTGATCAGCGTAGATTTGCTGCTCCTTCGATAAAGTGAATCCAGTTAGTTCACCACGATGTCCGATATCTTGCAGAAATTTCAACATCGCACCCCAGCCACATCCCAAATCCAAGATTTTCTCGTCGCCATCCAAATTCAAGAGCGAGCGCAAATATTCAGCCTTATTGGTTTGCGCAGTTTCTAATGTTTCAGTATCGCTCTCAAACTCAGCGCAGGTATAAAACCTGTATTTAGTATCTAGAAATAAAGCGTAGAAATCGTTGGAAACATCATAATGAGCCTCAATTCCCACCGAGTGGTCGCGATCGAGCATAGCATTGATATACGCGATTCGGGCTGGCTCTAGTGGGTAAGATCTCGCCAACCATTCCAACCATAAAGATTTTGGTTCAGTCCAAAACCGCCAATTTTCCTCAGCATCCAAAGGGACGGGTGTATGAATTCTGTAGTTAGCGACCGCATACAATGGCCCCCGCGCAATTAGATCTGAGATGAACAGCGATAATTTCATGCTATTTTTCCTGAGTTGGAGAGGTGCCAATGAGCAGATCTAGTTTTTAATTAGCATACCGATTGATGGGTCAATCCTGAGCGGCGATACCAACAAGTAATCAAAAAAACAATCCCAGCGGAAAAGAAACCAGTCAAATAGTGAGGGATCTGAAGGCAAAGGTGGGAATGCTATGCATAACGGCTGATTACTTCCCTGAGTCCAATTGATGGATCAGGAGACAGCAAATTTCATTGATAGCAGTAGAATCTAAATTTTTTCAAATCTAAATTTTGTCGAGTACACTTGAGAACAGTCTATGCCAAGTAAATCTTTATATAAATCAGTAGGATACGATGAATCCGCCCCGGATCTGGATTTCAATGGCATAGACATGGATGAAGAGAGCTTGCGAACATCTTTGCCCGAATTGTTTGAAGCCGACCTCGATAGCACCTCAGTTCCGGCTGCTGCTAAAAATATTTACTATAGCAAGGATTTAGTTCGCTTATACCTCCAAGAAATTGGTAAAGTACGCTTGCTCCTGCGGGATGAGGAAATCTCCGAAGCAAAATTTGTGCAACGTTACGTGCAGTTGCTCGAATTGCGAACGACTGCGGCGGAACAAGTAAAAGCAGGTACGAGCAAAGATACTACGATCTTACAATATGTTGAATCGATCGAAATTCACGATCGATTGACCGCCCAATTGGGACATCGCCCTTCGCCCGAACGTTGGGCAAGTACCGCAGGTATTTCTCTAGCTGAACTCAAGCCTAGATTGGCTGTGGGCAAACAAAGATGGGCAGAGTTGGCTCAAGTGACAGTTGCCGAAATTGATGCGATTCAGTTGGCAGGTACTCGTGCTAAGGAGCACATGATCAAGGCAAATCTCCGCCTAGTTGTGTCTGTTGCCAAAAAATACCAAAATCGAGGCTTGGAACTATTGGATCTGATCCAAGAAGGGACAATGGGATTGGAACGAGCCGTCGATAAATTTGACCCCACCAAAGGTTATCGGTTTAGCACCTATGCTTACTGGTGGATTCGGCAAGGGATTACCCGCGCAATTGCGACTCAAAGCCGGAATATTCGTCTTCCTGTTCATATTACCGAAAAACTCAATAAGATTAAAAAAGTTCAACGCGAACTGAGTCTCGAAACTGGCAGAACACCAAGACTAGAGGATGTTGCCAAAGCTCTAGATATGACGCTGGTGCAATTGCAAGAAGTCTTGATGCGCGTCCCTCGATCGGTATCATTGGATGTGAAGGTGGGTAAAGATCGAGATACAGAATTGGGAGATCTGCTCGAAGCCGACGAAGTAACTCCCGAACAACTAATGATGCGGGAGTCACTCCAGAGTGAACTCGTGCAATTATTGGCAGATTTGACCGATCGAGAGCGTGAAGTGATCTGTCTCCGATTTGGGCTAGGATACAATCAAGCTCATTCTCTGGCTGATATCGGACGGGTATTAGAACTATCCCGTGAACGTGTTCGCCAAATCGAATCCAAAGCTCTCCAAAAACTCCGCCAACCCAAGCGTCGTAATCGTGTTCGAGACTATTTAGAATCAATGAATTAATAAAAGAATTTGGTAATAGGGACAATTCATGAATTGTCCCTATTACCAAATTTTTGCCATTTGCAAAGTAAAATCCGGTAATTCTGGATCGCAACTAACACTATCTGGATGATTTAGTACAGCAACAGATCCATCAGCTCGATAACAATAAACAGTGCGGCTTTGTCTGTCAATTAATAATCCTAAGCTCACACCATTCTCAATATATTCCTGCATTTTTGTCTGCAAACTTTTGAGTGTGTCGCTAGACGAGCGAAGTTCAATTACAAAATCGGGACAAATTGGCGCAAAGGAAGCTTTTTGAGCATCAGTAAGTACATTCCAGCGTTCTAGTTTGATCCACGAAGCATCAGGAGATCTCATCGCTCCACTTGGTAATGTAAATCCTGCACTAGAATCGAAGCCTTCTCCTGTGGCATCTTGATCTGCCCAAATGCCCAATTGCACAGCAACTTTAAAATTACGATTTCCGGTATCAGCAAAAGCTGGAGGCATAACAATTACTTCACCCTTGGCATTACGTTCGATCTGGAGATCTGGGTTGCGATCACAAAATTCATAAAACTGCTCTTCACTCATCTGGGGCAATGTCATCAGTGAAGAGATATCCACCGTTATCGATCTCGGCTCGGTTTTAATTTGTAGATTAGTCATGTCGCTCCAATCTGATTACTGCCATGCTCTGAAATTATATTCTAAATCACCTTGATAGTCGTCAGTTCCCACTCTCGATGAATTAATAAATTAACCACGCAATTTATTCATGACCTGATTGAATGCACGTAAATAAGATTTAGCTTCTACCTTCGGAATTCCGATGGTTGTCTCAAAATCTTTGATACTTATGCCATTACAGACCTCATTCAGAATATTGTTGATGAAAGTAACTTGTGCTAGATCGACAATACAATTGCTACTCAACGATCCAATTAATTCTTCTGCATCTGAATAGTAACTGCCTACTCTTGTTTGAAATTCTGGCTCATGGTTTAAAGCAGTTTTTACTTCGGTCAAGACATTGTGAATTATGGTTATTTCTAGATCGGTTAATTCAAGATTAGCTTGACAATCATCTACGAATGTAATTTCCATGAATTTAATACTTACATTTCTTTGCTGCTATAGATAGCTTTAATTTCTGCTCGTAGATGTAGATATTTGCTTGACGACTCGATCGATTGCATTATTTATGGAAGCAATCATGGACGCTTGCGCGTCCACTAGCTCCTATTTCAAGTTAGCCGCAGCGAAATCCCAATTTACCAAGCTATCCAAATAGGTGCTGATAAAATCAGGGCGACGATTTTGAAAATCGATATAGTAAGCATGTTCCCAAACATCCAAAGTAATCAGGGGAGTTTGTCCGTGGGCTAGGGGATTTTCAGCATTACCAGTTTTGGTGATTTTGAGTGTACCACCATCATTAACCAGCCATGCCCAACCACTACCAAATTGAGTTGTCGCAGCAGTTTTGAAGTCTGCTTTAAATTGGTCAAAGCTACCAAATGCTGCATCAATTTTTGCAGCCAATTCGCCAGTTGGTGCGCCACCACCATTTGGTTTCATCGATTTCCAGAAAAAAGTATGGTTCCAAACCTGAGCAGCATTGTTGAAAATGCCTGCTTTACTAGCATCACCAAAACTAGTCTTCACCACATCTTCAAGCGACAGATCCGCCATCGGCGTATCTTTGGTGAGATTGTTGAGGTTGGTTACATAAGCAGCATGATGCTTGCCATAGTGAAACTCAAACGTCTTTGCCGACATGTGTGGCTCTAAAGCACTGACATCATAAGGCAAAGCTTCTTGTACGAACGCCATGGGGGATGCTCTCCTATCTTATTAATATTAGTATTCTCACTCAATGCTGACTATAGCAAATTTAGCTAGGCGGCGCGAGATGCCATCACGATCGGCAATAACTATTGAAAAATGTCAAAATAAGTAATAAACCCAGGATTAAATTAGCCAGAACTGCTATGCAGCCAAACATTGAAATCTATACATGGCAAAGTTGCCCATTTTGTATCCGTGCAAAGGCTTTATTAAAAAATAAAGGTGTCGAGTTTACTGAATACTCGATCGATGGTGATGAGCAGGCGCGGTCTGAAATGTCCCAAAGAGCTAACGGCAAGCGTTCTCTCCCCCAAATTTTTATCGATGATACCCATATCGGTGGCTGCGATGACATCCACGATCTAGATGCTCAAGGTAAGTTAGATCCGCTGCTCAGTATTGCTTGATTAACTATTCACACTAAAAAGCAGCAAGCGACTTCTGCTTACTGCTTTTTGAAATATGGGCACGGAGGGACTCGAACCCCCGCTCCTCAGGACCGGAACCTGATGCTCTATCCACTGAACCACGTGCCCTCATCTGGTATCGCAGTATAACACGTTTTGGAAAATTAAACTAGCTAATTTCCTCATACCACCCAAAACTGAGCAATTTAGCATGTTCAGTCAACGACAAAATTTATTTTGTCGTTGACTGAACACTAGATAAGCATATATGCGGATGGGGAGACTCGAACTCCCAAGGACTAAGCCACACGCACCTCAAGCGTGCGCGTATACCAATTCCGCCACATCCGCTTGCTGATTAAATTCTTGAGGTGCATTTTATGTGCTTTGTAAGGATATCACAATCAATTTGGCTAGTCAATAGGGGATTAGGATTAGGCAGCAAGTGTTCTTCATAACCAACACCCAACAGCTAAAGCCTAAAGCCTAAGTTTGGGATAGTCGTTTTACTTCCATACCGCCTAGGAGTCGATCGGTTTCCCTGAGCAGATCGGGGATTGTCGCAGCATGGGGACTATTGGCTAGACAGGTGGAAAAATCGAGTTTTTTGATATTGGTAGCTTTGGCACCAGGAAACCAGTGTCCACCATTTTCGAGTAGGTTGTAGCGCATTTGTCCGTAATCTACCATGTCATAAGCGATCGCGAGATTTCGGAGCCAGAGGATGGTGTGGATATTGATGTTACCAGGGGTGTCTGAGAGGACTGGCAAGCCTTCTCGCCAGGTTTGTACCCACTCTGCACCCAGTTTGTCTGTGGCGGCTTGTTCTAGCCGATCGATGATGGGGGGAAGTATTTCGGCGGCTCGATCTAGGAGTGGCAGTGTTTTGAGATGTTCGTCAAAGTCACTGGGCTTAGCTGCGCCGATACTGAGAGTATGAACTTGGGGATGACTCAGACAGAAGAGATTATTAAAGACAATCGGACTTAATGGTTGACAGAGTTCGACTAATTTGGCTGATGGTTGATTTAGTAACCCACCTTTATTAGTAGGACTGATAATAAACACGCCCATATCATGACGAGTTGCTGCGTCGATCGCGGCCCAATTAGTTTGATTGATATAGTACCAGTGGAGATTAACATAATCAAATAGATCGGTCTCGATCGCTTGAATAATAATGTCTGTAGGTGCATGAGTAGAGAAACCAATAAACCGCACTTTTCCTTCAGCTTGCAGTTGTTTGGCAACTTCCCAACAGCCACCAGCTCGGAGCGTAAAATCGAGCAGTTCTCGATCGTTAACTCCATGAATGCCCAGCAGATCGACATACTCTAAATTGAGACGAGACAGACATAGCTCGAAAGTCTGCCGAAATTCTTGAGGATCAGCGACGGGTGGAACTTTAGTTTGAAAGATATAATCTTTGCGGTTTAAGCTGGGTAGCATTTGACCTAATTGAACTTCGGAAGAACCATAAAATCTCGCAGTTTCCAGATGATTTATGCCTAATTCTAGCGATCGATTAATCGTAGCTTCCAGATTTTGCTGATTGTCATCAGGAATTTCTGATAATGGCACGTCTTGCCATTTGTGTTGATAGCGCATTCCGCCACAGGAAAAAATGGGCATCTGTAGCTCGGTACGACCAAAACGACGATATTCCATAGTTGATTGGTTATTACTTTGAAGTGAATGAATTAACCCTAACACGTAGGTAAATCTAGTAATCGCTAGGACGGTTGCGATCGGCTACCATGCTAATTTTAACTTTGTTTCAGATTTGAAGTTGGATCGAGCCGACTACCAGCCTAACGCTCTCGCACCCTGATAAAAAATAAAACTAGCAACCCAAGCAAGTCCGATCGACCAAGCCACAGATATAAGTGTGAATTTCCAGCTTTTTGATTCACTTTTGAGTACTGCAACAGTAGACAAACAGGGCGTATACAAGAGGGTAAATAACATGAAACTATAAGCTTGTACCCAATCAATTTGAGCAGCGATCGCGTGGCTGAGTCCATCGCCTTCGGCACTATAAATTACTGCCAATCCACCTAAGACAATTTCGGTAATGTTCTAGATCTGTGGAGAGGAGGTTAAATGGCACACCCAAATTCAAACCGATTGATAAACAAACCAATCACAATATCGTGCATCACAACAGATTTAGAAAAGCAGATGGTTTTACGAGCCAGTCGCTTAAT
>JANYIT010000315.1 GCA_025358725.1 Chamaesiphon sp. GL140_3_metabinner_129_sub | reverse complement strand
CCTAATCTTTAACTATGGAGTCGAAGCATTCCATCAAGTTATCGAGAGTGCCAAACCGTTTGGAACAGAGGAAATAGATGATGAAGACCACAGTGGAAAAAAGCCACTCAAGTCAGTTGCAGAGCGGTTACTGGAGATCGGGAGAACGGCTACTTACTTCCAAACACCCGATCGAGTTGCTTATGCTGATATCGGGATCGCTGGCAACCGTCACACTTATGCGGTTCGTTCCAGAGCTTTTCGGATGTGGCTGGCTGGTGAGTATTTCAAGATCGAGGGTAAAGGGATCGGCTCCCAGACGATGCAAGATACGCTCTCAACTTTAGAAGCGATCTCCTTGTATGGTCAGGATTCGGTAACTCGTGAAGTCCATCTTCGCATCGCCGAACACCAAGAGAAAATTTATCTCGACCTGGGTACTCCAGACTGGAAAGCGATCGAGATCGATCCTACAGGCTGGCGGACGAGTGACGATCCACCCGTTCGATTTTGGCGACCGGATTCGCTGCGTCCGCTCCCTTTTCCCGTCGCTGGGGGAAGCTTGACAGAATTACGGGAATTGCTCAATGTAGATGGCTCGGCATGGACTTTGATTATCACCTTCTTACTATTCTGCTTCTGTCCGAATAAAACCTATCCGGTATTAGTATTATCGGCACACCGAGGGAGCGGCAAGACCGTTGCCGCAGAAATGCTCAAAGGTTTAATCGATCCAGGGAAAGCCCCACTCATCAAGCTGCAAGGAGATACTCATAAGCTTGCAGTCTCGGCTTCCCGTCGGCTATTGATGGTCTACGATAATGTCGGACATATTAGTGCAGACCAATCGGACGATCTGTGTCGGATTGCGACTGGATTCGGCTACAGTACTCGCACTCTATTTAGCACTGACGAAGAGACGACCTTTGAGTTTGCCCGTCCCCAGATTATCACAGCGATCGATTCCCTGGTAACTCGCGATGACCTAGCAGATCGAGTCCTGATGGTACAACTGGGTGAAATTACCGAGCAACAGCGACTCCCCCAGGCTGAATTAACTGCCAAGATTGAAGCAGCGCGTCCGCGTATTCTGGGGGCACTGTTGACAGCGTTGAGTCAAACGCTGGCAGCGTTACCATCCATCAAGCCAGATAAACTGCCTCGGATGGCTGACTATGCGCTCTTTGCGATCGCTAGCGAACAGGCTCTAGGATTGAAAGCTGGCAAGTTTTTAGAAGTGTTCGACACCAGCCGTGAAACCGCACGAGCGGTCGTCATTGAAGCTTCGCCGCTGGCTGAGGCGATCGTCAAACTGGTAGAAGCTACGCCGATCGTGTGGAAGGGAACGGCAAGTCAACTACTTCAAGCCCTAGAATCACACACCGATGATGCCACCTATAGATCGCGCTTCTTCCCCAAATCCTCCAACTCTCTGAGCCGTCAACTCAATCGACTAGCCCCCGATCTCAAAGCAGTTGGCATCCAGATCGCCTTCACCAAAGAGGGAGATAAATGGACGCGATTCATTTGTCTAGAGAAAGAGCTGAAAATATCGTCGGTATCGTCGGTATCGTCGGGAGACAAACCAAAAGGTAGTCAGAGCAAGGATTTGAATACCGACGATATTACCGACGATACCGACGATATTACCGACGATACCGACGATACATCATCCGCTTTACACTCTAATACCGTCGGTGAGCGAAGTACCGCGCCGCAAGGGTTTCAACCGAAAACCGACGATACCGACGATACCGACGATAAAAATCTCAACTCTTCTCAAGGACTAGAACGTAAAAACAAAATTGCGGATTGGGAGGTGCCAGAGGATGAATTCTAAAAACATCCAGATCGGCTCGATCGTCTATGGTGCGGCGGGGGTTGGTTGTCGTGTATTAGCGATTGAAGGGGATATTCTTACCATTGAAACCCTCAGCGGCGAAGGGAAGATCTCCCGCTCTCGCGTCGTAAGGGTCGAAAACAAGTCGTTTGAGGTGGGCGATCTAGTCGATTACATCGGTCATCGGTTCGCAGAACAGTATGCAGGGGAGTTGAAGATCTGGGAGTTGGGGACAGGGGGCGATGCAGACAAGTGTACTTGTCTCAAACCAAATGGCAGAACTACAAGCTGGATCGAGTATTCGGATCTGGTCTTTAGCGACGGACCGATCGACCAAAGGGAGATGTCACGGGTCGATTTGTCCGGTGAGATAGTTGGCGAGATTGGAGAGTAATCGATGATGGCGTTCGCGATCGATCGACCCAATCGAGTCACTAAATCGTGTGGAAGGAGTTATCAAAATTCTTGGAAGTCGGAATGTATACATCCCCTCCATGAGTAGGAACCCTCACACCTCCGCCATGAGTAAAAACCTTGACACCTTCTTGCTTATCCAATTCAGCTTCGCTTTCGTCTAGATTATCGATCGACGGCTCACCCTGTATCCAATCGCTAACTTCAGCTTGTATTTGTGTCTTCAAAGTGGTGTAGTGCCGATTCTCTTTCAGAGAGGCTACGCCAACGAG
>JANYIT010000303.1 GCA_025358725.1 Chamaesiphon sp. GL140_3_metabinner_129_sub | reverse complement strand
GAGCGAAAACATCTCACACTTCGGACTAGAATTAAGCGACTGGCTCGTAAAACCATCTGCTTTTCTAAATCTGTTGTGATGCACGATATTGTGATTGGTTTGTTTATCAATCGGTTTGAATTTGGGTGTGCCATTTAACCTACTCTCCACAGATCTAGAACATTACCAAATAATAGTTACCCGCTCCTCCAACCATTTCATCGCACCCAAAACATCTCGAACCCGATCGCCATCAGGAACGATCGAACGTTGTACCATAATTACAGGTAAACCCAACTCTCTTGCAGCAATAATCTTGGCATAAGTAGCATCACCACCACTGTTTTTACTAACGATCGCTTGAATCTGATAATCTCTGAGTAATTGACATTCTTGCTCCAGACTAAACGGCCCGCGATCGAGTAATAACTTCCCTGGGGGTAATGGGATACTTGAATCGGGAGGATCGATCGATCTGATCAAACACCAGCGATCTGTCAGCAGTGCAAACGGCGCAAGTTGTTGTCTACCGATCGTCAAAAAGATGCGTTCTGCAGTAGCTGGAATCGCTGTTACTGCCCCTTCAATACTCTCAACCTCAATCCAATTATCCGAAGGTAATCGCTCCCATCCAGGGCGAATCAGCATCAATCGGGGAATCCCGACCTTCGTCGCCGCACCCGCAGCATTCCCAGAAATCTGAGCTGCAAACGGATGGGTAGCATCAATCAGCAGATCGATGTTCTCAGTCTGCAAGTACTCCACCAAACCAGCCTCACCACCAAAGCCACCAATCCGCACAGCACCAGCCACAGCCTTCGGTTCGCGAGTTCTTCCCGCTAGAGTAGTAATCACTTCTAGCCCAGGCAGACTCATTGCTTGGCTGGCTAATTTCACCGCATCCCCAGTTCCACCTAAAATCAAAAGTCGCTTCATCACACCTAGCAAGTTGGGAGTAGTTAACTAATAATAAATAGATTAGGATCTACAACCCTTGAAATCTTTATGTCATCAACAGTTTACGACTTTTCTGCGACCAGCATCGAAGGTCAACCCGTCGCGATGAGTACTTATCGCGACAAAGTGCTGCTCATCGTTAATACTGCTAGTCAGTGTGGCTTTACCTCTCAGTATCAAGGATTGCAGGCTTTGCATGACAAATATGCTAGCAGAGGATTGGCGGTATTGGGTTTTCCCTGCAACCAATTTGGACAGCAGGAGCCAGGTAGCGCGACGGATATTCAGTCTTTTTGCGAAACAAGATTTGGAGTATCTTTTCCATTGTTCGAGAAGATTGATGTTAATGGTGCCAATGCTCACCCGCTGTATCAATATTTAGAGAAAGCCGCGCCAGGAATTTTTGGTTCGGAGGGAATCAAATGGAACTTTACTAAGTTTTTGGTGGACGGTAGTGGTAAGGTGATCAAACGCTATGGATCGACAACGGAGCCAAAAGATATCGAACGCGATATTGAAGCACTTTTGAAGTAATCGCTAGATAAATATCCCCGACTTCTTCAAGAAGTCGGGGATATCGCCGTAATTGTCAAAATACTCACAGTGATCGAGCTTCGATCGATCTAAATGCGATACAAATTATCACAATAACAGATCGATCAATCCTAATTTAGATCAAAATAGCACTATCCAAATAAGATTTAAAATAGTGATCTGGAATGTCTGGCTGAAACGATCGATCATCTGGATGTTGAGTATATTATCGCTCTTGGCGATCGCCACTAGTGTAACTGCAAATGCGCCGATGCCCACGTCATTATCTTGGTTGAAGTTTGATTCTTCATCTAAATTACAAGGCGTACAAATTAGTCAATGTCAGGGTGAAAATTGTCAACAATTAGTATTGTTAAAGCAGTATGGGACATGCGATCGATCTGGCTGCATCAAATCCGTGCCTAAACTTGACCACCGAAAACCATTAAATCTAGACTGTGCAGATAATCTGTGTTTGGTAGCACTTTCACCATTTTACGATAAAAAAGATTTAGATCCTAACCAGATTCGTTTTATCGCACAATTAGCAGATCGAGTCTCCGTCAGTAAAGTTTTTCCATTGAGAGATCGACAGCCTAATAAATTCACAGTTACGGTGAAAGATAAAATTCTAGAAATTTCACCAAACTCTGAAGAAAAAATCACCCAATCGTCGCTATTTAAGAATCTAGCTCTATTTTTTCTAATACTAACGCTGGGAGTTGAATTAGGGATTTGGGCTGGATATTTACGGTGGCGAAAAGTTGAGTCCGCAGAGATTCGGCTGACAATAATTAGTCTTCTGATTGTACATATTTTCTCGTTTCCGATCGTCTGGTTCTCATTTCCTGGGCTAGAACATTTTACTAGCGACGGCAACCGTTTTGGTGGATTAACTTGGTTAGGATTTTCAATTCTCTACGGCATTATTTTATCGTTGCACTCAATCTGGGCAAAACGCTCTTTTTCCAGGCGGGTAGTAGTAGGATCGATCGCTTATTGGCTTGGAGCTGCTGTCATCACCTTGCTATTCACAGCTTTATTGGGCTATGGTAGTCCAGTTCCCAGTGCTGATGGGCTATCTGAGCCGATGGCTATCTTTGCTTCAGAAGTATTTGTCGTCGGTTATGAAGCTTGGATTGTGCAACGACTTAGACGAGAGACTCTATCGATTAAAATCGCTCTGGGTATCAGTTTAATTGCCAATGCTGGCAGTTGTTTGTTAGGGTTAGCTTTTACTTTGCTTAGTTAGTGAAACTATAAATTTGAAGTAAGTATTGCTGGAAAAGGACGAGACTCAATCGATTACTGATGCAGACACTACACTTACGCCAACGAACTAAAATAAAAACACATGACATACCTATTAGCAGGCGATCTCGGCGGTACAAAAATGCTGCTGAGACTAGTTAAAGCCGAATCGCCAGATCGATCGGAATTTGAGTATCTATACAATAGTCAAGAATATCCAGGACTAGTGGCGATCGCTCAGGAATTTCTAGCCGCAGCTCGAACCAAGCTCGGATCAAAAATCAAAGTCCAGACTGCCTGCTTGGCGATCGCCGGAGCAGTAATCGATCGAGCTTCGTATCTACCCAACCTTGATTGGCACATCAACGCTGATCAACTTCAGCAAGAATTAAAAATTCCCCACATCAAACTGATCAACGATTTTGCCGCAGTCGGCTATGGTATTGCCCAATTGCCCCCAGCAGACCTATACACCATCCAAGCTGGACACGTCCAACCAGATGCACCAAAAGCGGTAATTGGAGCTGGTACGGGGCTAGGTGAGGCATTGTTGATTCATAATGGCACAGAATATCAAGTAATTCCGACGGAAGGCGGGCATACCGATTTTGCGGCTCGATCGATCCAGGAATTTGAATTTGTCCAATATTTATGCCGTCAACAACAGATCGATCGCATCTCCAACGATCGAGTGATATCTGGGCGCGGAATTGTGGCAATTTATCAATATCTGCGAGATACTAGCAACTTATCCGAAAACCCCGAAATTGCTAGTGTAGTTAGACTGTGGGAGTCGCAAACCGAAAAATTAGCCGATCCTGCTGCCTTAATTTCCGCAATGGCGATCGCCAAAACTGACTCACTAGCCCAATCCACCATGCAGATGTTTATATCTGCTTACGGTGCAGAAGCTGGGAATCTCGCACTCAAAATCTTGCCTTATGGAGGACTCTACATTGCTGGCGGCATCGCTGCCAAAAACTTGTCCCTACTCACTGATGGTACTTTTGTAACAGCCTTTAATCATAAAGGTAGGATCAGCGATTTGTTAGGTAAAATCCCTGTTCAGGTAATTCTCAATCCTCAAGTTGGTCTGCTCGGTGCTGCGGCACAGGCAGCCAATCTACACAAAATGTACGCGATGTGACGGTTTTTCGGCAACTATTCTGGCAGACTCAGAGTCTATCGTTAGATAGTAGTCGATCAAAATAAAATCTCTAAAGTATTAAGATTGTCAATTAAAAAACATTAAAAAATAATAAAGGTTATACTATCGTACAGTGGTGCTAATAAAAGGAGAGCTATGTTTCTTAGACTAGCAAATCAACATCGAGAATTTGTCAAAGACCTAGTGATGAGCCTTCAAGCTCTATCTATTGTCTTGGAGCGACGTGGTTATGAGGCCGCTTGCTACACCTGTGGAGATCGAATGAACAGTGCAAACTTCATGGTCAGTTTGGCTCCAAACCATCTAATCCGGTTTTTGGTATCTGACTACGGGATTACTTGGACAGAATTGCGTGACGATCGTGAATTAATGAAGTTAGAAGGTGCAGAAGCGATCTCTCAACTGCAAGAACTCGCCGATCTCCTCAAAGTTCAACTCCAGTCGAATGCAAATGTTTTGGTTGGTTAATCGCAGCGGATTGACTCGATCTTCCGAGTCTCCGCTGAGTTTATAAAGTTGAGCTAAAGGTGTAGATAACAGTGATCTCAAGCAACAAGGCGACATTAACCAGTTAACTATTTACCGATCGATGAATTGACGATCGGATGTTGACCATAAAAAGGCAATGCCATCGACCAATCTGGACGATCTCCTCGATCAAAAGCAATTCGCGCTAAAAATATTACACCCACAACCGTATCAGCAAGATTAGCCGATTGTGGGATGATGTGGTGATGCAAGGGATGTAGATGAGCTAATTTGGTATCCCAATCCGCAGATGAGAATACTTGATCAGGCAGGATTGTAGTCAATTCCTGACGATCTCTACTCAGGCTGTAAACTGCCGCAAATACCTCACCCCGTTGAGCGGGCATGGAAATCGCAATTGAACCTACTTGCGGCGATTTCCAGGCGATCGCCGCTAAACTAGAAATTGTAAATACAGGTAAGCCCAACTGTTGTGCCAATGTACGAGCGGTAACAACCGCCAACCTGGTGCCTGTGAACCCTCCTGGCCCATTAGCAACAGCAATCCAGCCCAAATCTTGCCAAGTCTGTGGACTGAGAAAATCTAATAGATAGGGATGGAGATAATTAGAAGTTTCTCGTCCCAAATCCCATGTCTGGCAACGCAGATCGTCGGCATTACTACTAATTGCTAAACCTAATGCAGGGCTGCTGGTATGCAGTGCTAAACCGTATTTCATTAATGTTAAATATATAAAATTTTTAGGGTGGGCAGTGCCCACCATCTAGCATCGCTTGAATTTAATGGTGCGTTACACTGACGCTAACACACCCTACAGCAACAAAAATCCTGACGTTCCGACAGGCTGCTAGGATCTATCATTGTCCCATGATAATTGGGAACAGGCTAGGATAGCAGAAATACATAAAGCAAGAGATTGGATCGATCGATATGACTGCTGCTGATGCTGGATCTAATTCTAACCCTGACGCTCAGGCGCAAACACTCAGAGATCGATATCTACAGACGATCGAAGAAATTGTCGCGCGGATTCTGAATGGTAAACAGATTATCTCGAAGGAGTATATTTATCAAATCCTGGTCGAGAAAATCGAGCTGGGTACCAGTGAGATTTTTGAAGGCTGTCTGAGCGAGACTGTGGAGGGAATCGATCAAGAAATTGCCAATCAACCCGATGAAGTCAAACAATCCAAATTAAAGCATCAACTTAATGCGCTGAGATGGATTGAAACAGCTTTGGGTAATGTTCAATCCGAACGTCAAGCAGTCGCCGCCGTAACTGCGACGATCAATCTCATCATCACCGCCGAGCCTGCCGAGCGGCTAAATACTCTTCTCCAAGCCCTCGATCCCAATCAGGAACGCAAATTGGATCGCGCTCAGATTCAACTGATGATTAAATCACTTCAGTCAGTTGCAAGTGTCAAACTTCAACCTGCAGATTTCGAGCAATTACGGCAATTAGCTCTTGGACTCGATCGCGGATTGAATACGCTCCCAGCTTTAGAACCCCATTTAGTCAGTTGGGTGTATGAAAGTGGGCAACAGATCGGCTTTGGTGGAGTCACAGAGAATGGCCCCTGGTCGCTGTGGGCGCGACAAGTCACCAAACCACTGATTCAGTCATTATTCAAAACGATCGGGCTTGGGCAGTCAGTTTCCGACCTGGCAGCGACTCAAGGAACTGGAGATGAGGGCGATTGGACAGAACTGGCGATCGTTTTACAGAGCATTCAGACTGCTCTGGTGACTTGGTTCGATGCCCAGATGTACGATCGAGTCTGGGGACAACGGATGGCGTTTAGTACGCTGATTACGTTCGCAGCAATTTGGAGTGAGTTGGCGAATGGAATTGGCAGAGCAACGGGGATTAATAGTACTCATCGCGACGCGATTGCCAAAGCTTGTTTTCAGGTAACATTACAAATTCTACGTACCGCCGCGCAACGTCCGAATTTTCCGCTCTATGGTGGAATTTTTGCGGCATTTTCTGGGGAGACACTTCGAGATACGCTCTCTTATTTCGATCTCCCGCTCAAACAAGTTGCAGGTACTCAAGAGAAAGGGCGATTATTAACTATTTTAGGTTACTCACAGCGAACATTAGGCCAGATCGATCGAGCGATCGAACTCCACAAGGAAGCCCTGGAAATCGCCAATCAAGCTGGAGATCGACCCTGTGAAATTGCTAACCTCAATCATTTGAGCCGAATTTCGATCGGTCAAAAGGATTATTCACAGGCGGTTAGTTACAGTCAACGCGCCCTAATTTTAGCGAGACAAACGGGCGATAAATTGGGTGAAGCTAATGCGCTGACTAATGTTGGTTACGCCGAAGTTTTAGCAGCACATTCACTCGATCGCATGGATGAAGATGTCTACGAACAGAATATTAGTTATCTCGATCGCGGTCTAAAACTTGCCGAAACTCTTGAAGACAAACAGAGTCTAGCCCTTTGCTATCATAGCCTCGGACTCGCCTACCTCACGATTCAACAACCAGGAAAAGCGATCGAATATCTCCAACAAGGTACTAAAGCCGCCCAAGCAGTAGGTGATTTATATCTCCAGGGACTCAATCTTACTTACCTCGCCGAAGCAAACCATAGCCTCCAGAAAAATGGCACCGCCGTCTTTTATAGCTGTCTAGCGATGTATCAGTTACATCAAATTGGTGCGAAGGAATGGCGACAGAGCGCGAGTTTAGCGACTGTTTTACAAGGAACATTAGGACAGGAAGAATTTAATCAATTATTGATTAAGTATCGTCCTAATCTGCTACCCGCGATCGGGGTCGATGGCTATGATTATCTACCTCAACTAATTGCTAAGTATCTCGATGGTGGAAGTTGAGATAGAACATTCTATCCCGAATAGATCGCCCGATCCCCATCCCCCCATGAATAGTAGTTATTACCGAACCCGATCGGCTAAATAACTATTCCCAATCGCTAAATTTACTGTGTTAAGATTTAATGACACAGGACAAGCAGCAGGGGATGGAAAACAGCCATGTTTGAACGCTTTACAGAAAAAGCCATTAAAGTAATCATGCTGGCCCAGGAAGAAGCACGTCGCCTGGGGCACAATTTCGTCGGTACCGAGCAGATCCTACTAGGATTGATTGGCGAGGGTACTGGCGTAGCAGCGAAGGTCTTGAAGTCGATGGGGATCAACCTCAAAGATGCACGGATCGAAGTTGAGAAAATTATCGGACGTGGTTCGGGTTTTGTCGCCGTTGAAATCCCCTTTACCCCCAGAGCGAAGCGTGTTCTAGAATTATCCCTAGAAGAAGCCCGCCAACTGGGACACAATTATATTGGCACGGAACACTTACTGCTCGGCTTGATCCGCGAAGGTGAAGGCGTAGCCGCTAGAGTTCTGGAAAATCTCGGTGTGGACTTAACCAAAGTTCGGACTCAGGTAATTCGGATGCTGGGTGAAACCTCTGAAACCGCTACCGCTACAGCAGGCGGTCGATCGGGCGGCAGTAATAAAACGCCTACGCTGGACGAGTTTGGTTCCAACCTGACTCAAATGGCGCATGACGGTAAGTTAGATCCTGTCGTCGGACGAGCAAAGGAAATCGAACGAGTAATCCAAATCCTCGGCCGTCGGACTAAAAATAATCCGGTTTTAATTGGCGAACCTGGGGTTGGTAAAACAGCCATCGCTGAAGGTTTAGCCCAACGGATCGCCAACCAGGATATCCCCGATATTCTCGAAGATAAGCGCGTTGTTACCCTCGACATCGGTTTATTAGTCGCTGGTACCAAGTACCGTGGTGAATTTGAGGAACGTCTCAAAAAAATCATGGACGAAATCCGCCAAGCGGGAAATGTAATCCTGGTAATCGATGAAGTCCATACCCTGATCGGTGCGGGTGCTGCTGAAGGCGCGATCGATGCGGCAAATATTCTCAAACCTGCTCTAGCACGGGGTGAGCTACAATGTATCGGCGCGACAACTCTAGATGAGTACCGCAAGCATATCGAACGGGATGCTGCTTTAGAACGTCGGTTCCAACCAGTTATGGTGGGCGAACCGAGCGTTGATGAGACGATCGAAATCCTCCACGGTTTGCGTGAACGCTATGAGCAGCATCACAAACTGAAAATTACCGATCTCGCGTTGGAAGCTGCGGCGAAATTAGCTGATCGATATATATCCGATCGATTCCTACCGGATAAAGCGATCGATCTAATGGATGAAGCTGGCTCCCGCGTGCGCTTACTCAATTCCCAACTCCCTGCTGCGGCGAAAGAATTGGACAAAGAATTGCGGAAAGTCCTTAAAGAGAAAGACGAAGCCGTACGTTCTCAAGATTTCGACAAAGCAGGTTCCCTGAAGGATCGCGAAATCGAAATCAAAGCTGAGATCAAAACGATCGCTCAAACCAAGAAAGCTGCCGATGAGACCGAAGATCGCGTCATGCCTGAAGTCACCGAAGAAGACATCGCGCACATCGTCGCTTCTTGGACAGGCGTACCAGTTAGCAAATTAACCGAATCTGAGTCGGTCAAACTGCTAAATATGGAAGAAACTCTCCATCAGCGGTTGATCGGGCAAGAAGAAGCTGTTAAGGCTGTTTCCCGCGCAATTCGTCGCGCTCGTGTTGGGCTGAAAAATCCTAATCGGCCGATCGCTAGTTTCATCTTCTCTGGCCCGACTGGTGTTGGTAAAACCGAGTTAACTAAAGCTCTGGCGAACTACTTCTTCGGTTCCGAAGATTCGATGATCCGTCTGGATATGTCCGAATACATGGAGCGTCACACCGTCTCCAAACTAATCGGTTCGCCTCCAGGTTACGTCGGCTACAGCGAAGGCGGTCAACTGACCGAAGCCGTTCGTCGTAAGCCTTACACTGTCGTCTTATTCGATGAAATCGAGAAAGCGCATCCTGATATCTTTAATATGCTATTGCAGATTTTAGAAGATGGTCGCCTCACCGATGCCAAAGGACGCACGGTAGACTTCAAGAACACAATGATTATCTTGACCTCGAACGTCGGTTCCAAGGTAATCGAGAAAGGTGGTGGTGGTCTAGGTTTCGAGTTCTCAGACAACAAAACCGAAGCAACTTACAACCGGATCCGCAGTTTGGTCAACGAAGAACTGAAGAACTACTTCCGTCCTGAGTTCCTCAACCGTCTGGACGAAATCATCGTCTTCCAACAGCTCACCAAGCCGGAAGTCAAAGAAATTGCCGACATTATGCTCAAAGACTTGTTTACTCGTCTGACTGAGCAAGGAATTCAGCTTGAAGTTACCGACAGGTTCAAGGATCGGTTGATCGATGAGGGCTACAACCCTGCATACGGTGCGCGTCCTCTGCGTCGGGCAATTATGCGCTTGCTAGAAGACATTCTTGCAGAAGAAATGCTCTCTGGGCGACTCAAAGATGGCGATACCTCGATCGTCGATATCGGCGAAGATGGCAAAGCGATTGTGACACCTAAGCAGGACAAATTACCTGTGGTGTTACCCGATTTGCTAGCACCAGTAGGCGAGTAAATTAGTTGATAGTCGATCGTTAAGTTGCGATCGACAGGGTATTAAACCCTTGATCATGATTTGATATTAGTTTAAACAGGCATACTTTTATGAGTATGCCTGTTTTTTGTGAGGCTAGATCCCCGACTTCTTCGAGTAGATCTGGGTGGGGACAGATCCCCGACTTCTTTAAGAAGTCGGGGATCTTGCGTAATGGTATCAATTATTAATTAGGGCTTGCTGAAGATCTCAGCAAGGCATTCACTGCAGGGGTTTTGAGCCTTTTTTTGCGAATCAAGTGCAAGGTTTTGATGCTTAAAGGCTCAAAACCCTTGTACTCGATCGCTTGAATCCCTCGATCGAGCG
>JANYIT010000272.1 GCA_025358725.1 Chamaesiphon sp. GL140_3_metabinner_129_sub | reverse complement strand
CGCGGCTACGCCAACGTGCTGGCTTCGCATGATGAGCGTGAAGTTTATCACAAAAAAATGACCGCTATCAACGAAATTTTCTTACCAGTATTGTTATTTGTTGTCTACTTTTTCATCGCAATTCAATTCTTGCCACAACCTATAACTGTTGTCAAACAGCAAGCAAATCCTGTCATAGCGATCGCCGCCAGGGGACGCGCTTGCGCGATCGAGATTGAAGCACCTGCAACCACTCTAGAAGAAGTTGTCGATTGCAGTCAATTATCTATAGCGATTCTCCAGGGGAGAGGCTCCGCCAAAGTAAATTCAGATGCTGTAATTAGTCGCGATTGGTTGGAAACTCAATCTTTAGCCAACCTCAAAGCGTTCGCATAGCGTCTCCTTTGGAGAATCGCCTCCGAACTCTGCATTATTCCTATTGGTGACAAGCGATCCAAACCTACTTGGATTAATGCGATCGTGACAACCACTCCCGAAAATACTGTACTAGCAGTTAATCTTTGCTACGCCTAATAATAGTGAAGTTTCAGAGTTCAACCTGTGTCTAAATTAATCATGTTTGCAATTATTGAGCAATTAAAAAATTGTGATGAGCTTAGAGATTGTCTCGAAGATGTTGAATCGCAACAAGACCCAGACTTGTGCGAACAACATGGGCTAATCCTCGAATTTCTAGGAATTGAGACTACCTCCCTTAACATTCTCAGTCTAGCTATTAACCCACTTTAAATTATTTCTGCTTCGCTTTGTAAAAGTGAAATCAATCTTTATTAATTTAAAGGTTGGTTTTGCTGCGCTTTATATTCACGAAAATTATTCACCCATCTCAGGAAAATCATCATGTTTGTTACTTTATCTGGTTACACTGGACGCGCTACTTCTACTGCTGATGTCCCTCGCAAAGATGGTACTGGTTACTTTCAAATCTCTGACACAGCTTTAGCTATCAAAGTTACCGACGATGCCACTGATTGGTATCAATTGAAATTTGTTGGTGATGCACTAGTCAAAGCTGCTAGTTTCCTCACCAAGGGCTGTCTCATCTCCGTTACAGGCGATCTGACATTCGAGTCTTGGAATAACGAAGATGGCGAACTCTGCGCTAAACCTGTTGTTACTATTTCTGAAATTCAATTACCTTCTAAGCCTAAAGTTGCTTAATTTCAACTTCCTGCTTCGCCTTGTATGAGCGAAATTAATCTCTATTAGTTTAGAGGTTAATTTCGCTGCGATTTGTAATATTGAAAATCATTCACCCTACTAGGAGAACTTCCATGCGTACTTTCACTGCTAACATTTTTATTCTCTCTGCTCAAATCGGCGATACAACTATTACTGGTACTGCCATTGACGGTGATATTAAAGTCAACTTTGCAGTCGCTGCTACTGATGTCAATCAACGCTTATTCGTACCAGAATCTAACTTGGTTGTAGCTGGTAAATTCCGCTTAGGTAAAGAGCTTGCCACCATTGGCGTATGGATTTCTAAGATTATCGCTGTCGTGTCTATTCCAGCACCCGTACCTGCCGAAGTTGAAGTAGTTGTACTCGAACCAGTCGAAGCAACAATCGTTGATGATAGTGAATTTATCGCTGTAGAACTTGAGACTGTAACTGAAGTTGTTGAAGCTATTGTCCCGCTCACACCTGCTCAAAAACGTGCTGCTACTATTGCTGCTAATAAAGCCAAAGCTGATGCTGCGCTTGTCTCATGCTAAGTCGCTATTGCTTGCTAGTAATTAGCAAGCAATTTATCTGTGTGCTTCGCTTCGTAACGACGGAGGTTATTAGTAATTTATTTGCTACTAACTCTCCCTATTATTGCCAATAAAAAAGGTCGGTTAACGACCAAAACTATGATTAATGAAACTCTATGTTAGCGCAACAACCTTCGACAGTTCAAGGTTTCACCTTCACAGAATTACTTCCAGGCTTAGTTATTTGTGAAGCTCCAGCAGACGATCCTCATGGGTGGGGTAATGCCGATGCAAATGAACCCGCATTCCTAGTGTATCTGGGCTACAACATACCCCAGGAAAGAGAAGAGTGGATTGCTCGATTACGCTTAATTTGGGGCATCTGTGGCGAGATTGTTTACCGTCCTAGCCAACGTGTTTCAGGTTACTGGCATGAGATTAAGATTCGGGGAATGCAGCGTTATTCAGATCCTACTGTCTTCGATCTCGACTATTTGAGTGAGTCAATGAGCTATGGGTTGGACTTCCTGGTTCACATGCGACAGCACGAACTAGAAGCCACTGCTTATGAGGAGATGGCAACATCACGGCTGTTAACATCGCGCTGATTTACGATCTTTTTGCTGCAATTAAGTCCCTAGCACCAATTTTTATTGGTGCTTTTTCATCCCAATTACTGCTGGAACTTCACCGCTTCGCTTGGTAATAGCGAACGCTGGTACCTCTAGCCTCAATTAAGCGCATCAGTCTCAACAACTGGTGCTTTTTTTGTGCTTTCATTCACATTATCCCAGGAAATTTATGACCACTACTACTAGTCGATATCTCACCGACACATTACCAGCCACCGATTTCTCCTATCCTTACGCCCAAGCGTTGCGCGGCGAGAATCCTGCCCAGTGCGGTTATTTTGTGCCGCTGAGTCAAGCTGAGAAAGCTGGCTGGAAGAACCTTGAAGGTACCGAAATGACTGAGTATGCCTATAACAGTGGGCAAACCGAGGTGGGGATTTTACTCCAGCAGCCTCGAATGATCCTCACTCCTATCTGTCAATTGGGGGCATTCGATCGCCAAGCCAGTCAAACCGAGGAAACTCTCGTCGTACTGGGTGAATGGGATCGCGCCAAGCACAGTAACGATCCTAACGCTGGTAACTTCCAAATCTTCTTGGTGATGTTTATGGACTCTAACAAGCAGCCGCTCCATGATATTCCACTCCGACTTTTCGCTAAGGGATCGCACCAGGCGACTCTATCGATCGAGTGGCAGAAATTTTGTACCTCAGTAGCTCGTTGTCAGGCTGAAGCAAACAAAACTTTATTCCGTCCTAAGAACGAAATTTTCAATGCTCTGTGCATCTTTCAGCCGATTATCATTCGCAAATCTGTCGGTGATAAAGTCAAATCTCCTGCCTGTTACATCGATGGCTACGTCCATCCAACTGTCTTGAATTGGCAGGATTTCTATATGGGCACTGACGAACGGCTTGCCGATGCCATTATTGACATTCTCAACCCTCGATCGCGCTCATTGCTGTCACCACCCACCGCTGGGACGATTATGCTGGCACCAGCAGAATCAGATCCCCAAATCCTTCAGCCCGCGCCAGCGTTAGTAACTGCTGCTACTCCCCCAGTAGATAACAGCAACGCGATCGATGTAGCTTCATCCCCTGTGGCTGAAGAATTAGCACCCGCACCAACTATTCCTACCACTCCGGTTGCGACTAAGGCTAAACCAGCACCCGAACCGGAATATATCGATCCGCCTGAGTTTGAGGACGATGAGCATGAAGAGGATAAAATCCCTTTCTAACCAATGCGCCAACCAATCGTTCTTGCCGACTATAAGGATGCTTTGACACCTTACCGCCGCTACCGAGAACGTTACTACTGTCCTGTTTGCAACGGGCACAATCTTACTTTCTCCCCCACAGGTGCCTGGATGTGTTGGAATGAGCCTACTAGAGAACATCGGGTTGAGATTATGGCTCGACTGGTACCAGACTTTAAACAGTTCACCAGACGAGTTAAGCCAGAATCTTACCCTGTCATCATCCCCCGCATTCATCCAGCTCAACTCCATTTTCCTTTGATGAAAGATGACAAGTTGGCTGAAGTAATTGGGGGGCGGACAGTTTATTGGTATTCCGAAAAGCAAAGGGTGGTTCGGAGCGATTATCGCACGGACAAAGTAATCTTTCCTCAATCCTTTAACGGTAAGGAGTGGCTCGACTGTGCTGGCTCAAATCCTTGGACACCCTATGGGCTATCTAGGTTGCTCCCCTATCCAGCCAAGATTAATCTCGTCCTAGTGGTAGAGGGGCAAAAGTGTGTCGAAATCGCCCACCGTCGCGGTATACCAGCCCTGTGCTTGGAAGCTGGTGATTATTCTCATCGAACCGCTTTCGACAAGCTGAGGGCGATTAAAGAGCGGTTAGGGCGAATCTTGTTGGTGGTGTTACCAGATTACGATCTCGCTGGTAATCGTAAAGCAGAGCGGATTATCCATACTGCTAAATACTTTTCCTTGCCAACACTATTACTCAATCCTCTGCAAATTGAGTCGAATCTGAAAGTTGCTGATGATATCGAGCAAATGCCCAGTCTTGATGCCGAGCGATTGATGGAAATTGTCAAGCGAATGTTATCCCCACCCAAATAATAGACGAGCGAATCCATAGACCCGCTCTTCTATTGTTTGCGAGTGATTTTGTTATCGCAAACTCACTCACTTATCCAATTACTAGTTGTTAGTCATGAATACCCTCATTATACCAGTTTCACCCACTATAAATCTCATTGAAGTGACTGGAAAATCCAGTCTTAATGAGGAAGAACAACAGCTAGCGATCGACGAACAGTTGATGTTAGACCGTGAGGCTTATTACCAAGATTCTCAGTACTAATCGCTGGAGTATGTGCCGCAAAGTTGAATAGTAACTTGGCGGCTTTTTGTCAACTATTACCACATTTTTAAAATCATGAAAACTGGACGCACGATCGTAGAACTAGCTCAAGAACTATTAGAGCAGCAGGAAACCAAACGAGATTTCCATGCCAGCACCAAAAGTTTGACAATGGTGCCTAGTGGGAAATTTCAATTGGAAACAACCAGCGGCTTGGAATTAATGCCAGCTACTGCCTATGCACATGCACAAATGGCATCTAAGCTCAGTATTCCGAAGGGTTATTACGATCGAATGATGAAGCAGTCCCCAGATCTTTTAGCAGAAAATGTTAACCACTGGTTGGGCGAACGACAAGATGAAACAGGTCTAATTCGGACATTACGAGGTCAGATGCGGGCATTCTTGAGTAGTCGCTATCGGATTGTCGATCACCATGAAATCCTCGGAATGGTTATCCCCGAACTAGCCCAGATGGGCAGTGGGATTGAAATTGTCAGTTGCCAAGTCACCGATGAACGGATGTACCTAAAGGTGATTAATAAGAACATTGAGGCTGCAATTGCTGTCGGCGATCCAGTTCAAGCTGGCTTTATTTTGAGTAATGGTGAAATTGGGAATTCGAGTATTAGCGTCGAACCATTTATTTATCGATTAGTTTGCACTAATGGTCTAATTCTCAAAGATAAGAAGCAACGCAAAAATCATGCGGGACGTAGTGCTGAAAATAGCGATTTATATGCAATCGATACTATTCAAGCGATCGATGATGCTTTTAAGCTAAAAATTCGTGACTTAGTGAGAAATGCAATTAGTATCTCCACCTTCCAAAATGCTGTAGGAGACATGAAGATAGCCAAATCAAACCTAATCACTGGAAATCCAGTTAAGGCGGTTGAAGTGACGGCTAAGGCGATCGGACTGAGTGAAAATGAATCTGGCTTAGTGTTAAATCATCTGATTCGTAGTGGCGATCTGAGTAAGTTTGGAATGCTCAATGCTGTCACTCGCACGGCTGAAGATATCGAGAGTTACGATCGCGCAACTGAGATCGAGCGACTTGGTTCTAGCGTCTTGTACTTGCCTACTAGCACTTGGCGCGAGGTGGCTACAGCGAATAATTAGGTAAAATGGAAGAGTCCAGCAAATGGCGATTTGCTGGACTCTTCAAAACTGTCAAAATCACATACTGCCTACCAGGATAACATTATGTCTCTAACGATCGAAGTTGAACTCAAAGATGTTCTTACTAAAATCGACCAACGCCTTGAACGAATTGAGCAAGGTCAAAATGAATTAAAACTGGACTTGTCTGAACTCAAGGGTGATATCAGGACTCTTGATGAAAAGCTCAGTGGCAGAATCAATACCCTTGATACTAAAGTTGATGGACTATCGACAAGAATTAGTAATCAAGAATTTCTATTAAGAACTATTGTTGGTGGATTAATTCTAATTATTCTTGGCGGTGCCGCCAAAATGTTCTGGAATTTTCCTGCTAACCCATAGTCTTCCTGCCGAGTCTCTAACCTAAATATTAGCCCCAGTCAAAAAGTTGTGACTGGGGCTTTTCTTATCTTCACTAATACTAGGAATTAATTATGGCTTCATTAATAGATTTAGAGTTAAACCGCGATAATCTAGTCGAACAAATTATGGCTACGATCGAGGAGGGCGAAACAGAAGGTACAACCGATTCTGCTGTCATACTGGAGCAATTCGATCGATTAGAAGCACAAATCGCCACTAAGGTAGATGCAATTGCTGTGGTAGTTGCAGCAAAAGAGGGGGAAATTGCTTATCTCAAAAAACGCCGCGACTACTTCAATAATCAGATTGAAGTCAGGGAAAATGCCTTGTCAAACTTCAAAAGTTACCTCAAGAAAATCTTAGAGAATCGTGCTGATTCGACTATTAAAGGTCGAGAAGCGACTATCAAACTCGTCAAGAATGGTGGGAAACAACCGCTATGGACTAATGGGAATATTCCCGCGAAAGATTTTCCGGCAAATCTTGTTACAGTCCAAACTAATTATAAAGTTTGTACCGAGACAATTCGCCAACAGTTAGCTGATTCTGGTGCAGAGGAATTGGTAGTTGATGGGAAAATTTTAGCCAAGCTTCAGCCTAGAGGAACCCACCTCAGAATCGGTTAATCGATTACAAACATTACTTTAAGGATATCCCATGTTAACTAGACTAATTGCTGCTCGTCAACACTTTATTTGTTTGCTTAACGGAGAATTTGAGAACCGACAATTTTCCATTAGTGAGGCACTAATAGAGGTCTATTACGAATTCTTCGCTTGGTAACAAACTTTCACTTTCAGAGGTATCAACTTACAGTAATTCCCAACTCAACCTTTCTCAATTGACTATTCAGTACCAATCGCAATTAGCAGTTGGTACTTTTTTATGTCCTTTTATTCAAATACTTAGTATGGATTTATCAATTTTACCTGACGACCAGTTACTTCAATTAATTGAAGCAGTAACTAAAGAAGTTGCTCGACGGGCGATCTCTATTCAAGCTGCAACTAATAAATATTGGCAAGATGCTAAAGAAGAGATTTTAGACAATATCAACGATTGTCAATCTCCTATCGATAACGATTGCACTAAAGCAACAGTTGTCAGTTTACTCAAAAACCTAGACTTTTTTAGAGCCTATAAATATGATTCATTTTCCTTGTCAATCTGGGAAAAGAATGGGGATATCAGACTGTATCTCCAAGAAAGTTTCAAGAATAATGGCTGGAAATTTACCTACTATCATACTGGAAATCCTTGGAAGTTTAAAGCCTCTGTTGAAGCTCCAGATCTAGATCCAAGTGGTATCTCAGCTTTTAGAAACTTTGGCAGAATGCTATGCGATGAGCTTCCGGCAAAGTTTAAATGTTTCTCTACCCATGATGCCAAAAATCAGATCGATACCCAACTATTACAACGATACCAATCAAAATTATGACCAACTTAATCAATCCCTTATCAGCAATTATTCAAGCGGCTTCCCAGTTACCAGCGACGGGTATTGCCGCCAATTATCATCAACGGATTGGGACTGGTAATCTTGATATTAGATGTTTATTGCTCGATACCAGTGGTTCGATGTCAATGGAATGTAAAGGTAAAGATCGTCGAATTGATGTCTTGAGAAAGGCTGTAGAGGCATTAGATTGGCAATCCTATCGCCTATTCACCTTCGATTCATTCTGTGTCGAAATTCCTAATCCCAGTGCATTGTGGGCGACTGGTGGCGGAACAGCATTAGATTTAGGACTTAAAGAAATCGCCAAGCTCAATCCCAGTCAGACAGTAATAATTTCTGATGGTGAGCCAAACAACGAGCAGGATGCCATTGCCGCAGCGGGGTTGTTAAGTGGCACCATTTCAACTGTTTATATTGGTGATGATATAGATAAGAGTGCGATTGCCTTCATGCGAAAACTAGCTACACTCGGCTGTGGAAATACTTATGTGCGGGACTTAGGGCGGGGTCATGCCGAATTGAGTGGAACTATCAGTAATTTGCTACCACCTTCACAATCATAAAATCAAAAGAGGAGAAATAGATCGAGTGGCTAAACATTTAAAATTGGATGCCTGGAAGAAAGAAATATTAACCGGAAATCTTTGTCCATATTGTAACGATTTAACCAAACGAATTAAAGGTTCAGAAATTTATGGAGAAGATACACCTTGGGCAGATCTTGACTTCATGCTGTGCCGTCCTTGTTGGGCTTATACGGGAGTACATCAAAAATCGGGAATTGCTTTAGGAAGTGTCGCTAATGCCCTCTTGCGCGATAAAAGAAGGGCTGCTAATCAAGTTTTCGATCGGTTGTATCAGGAAGCACATTTAACTAGAACTCAAGCCTATCTATGGTTAGCTAAACAACTAGGTCTAAATCGAAAGTTAACTCACATCGGTATGTTTGGAGAGGAAACTTGCGATCTAGTTGTTGAATTAGTACCACCGTTTTTAGAGAAATTACGTCAACAAACAAACTTGAGGAAATAAATATGTCAGCACGGATTATAGTCTCACAAACATTAATCATCACCGCCCATGTAGAAGTGAAGGACGAAAATTTATTACATTGGCTAGGAAACGAAACAAATCTCTTTGACTACTTAACTCCAGAACGAGAGAAAAATCCAGAAATTAATGTTGAAGTTACCTCGATGGATCATTGTTACGATTTCGATATTCAGTCGATTGAAAAGTCTGACGGTAGTGAATGGAAATGGGATGGCGAACAGTTAGCTAAAGCCTAATCCTCTGAATCTTTGTAAAAAGCCCTGTCAGATATGTCTGGCAGGGTTTTGTACTGTCAATCTTAGAAAAATACATGAAGAACGAAATTAATTGGCAGATTTGTCAAGGCTTACAGACTAGAATCTACAGGAATCTGCGAACAGGAACGATGAGTTTGCAGCAGAAATTCGGCAACAGTTGGCTGGTAATTGGACATGTAACTAATGTTGTAATTAAGCATCCAAAGTTCTATGTTTCCGAACCTGGAAGACAGCGGGTTATTAAAGAGAAACAGAAAAACGTTCATGCGTATAGTACCGGAATATTGGTGAATGTTGCCCTGGAAAAATCACCAGATCTTCAAGAGATTTATTACTGTCCCTACGCTCAGTCCTATTTTTCTTGGAAAGAGACTGGAGAGCCAATTACTCATGCAGATTTATTAGTCGTAATTGATAATCGAGTTTTCTGTCCCATTGAGGTTAAACAGCCTCAACTAAGCCTATTTTAATCCAATCGCTACATAACCCAAAATCTAAAAATATGCAACTTAACTCTAATCCCATGACCATCGATACATATCTCGAACATTATGGCTACGCTGCCATTCGAGATGATGGGAAACACAAATTAGTTCAATTAAAAAATCTCAAACTAATCCAGATTGAATCGAGCGAAGATAATAGTTACGTCATTCAAGAAGTGACGCAAGGTAAAGCCGGAGAACGCTGGGAAGATATTAGCATCGAAACAGTAATCGAACATATCCAAATGTTAGAAGGTGGTAATGATACTTTCGCTAAGATCTGGCACGTTGATGATGTGCTTTCGATTAACTCAAATCTGAGTCGGAATCATGCCCGATTAG
>JANYIT010000320.1 GCA_025358725.1 Chamaesiphon sp. GL140_3_metabinner_129_sub | reverse complement strand
TTCAATTGCCTTCAATACTTCGGATGATTCGATGATTGGATTGATTAGTGAGAATTCTTTTAGTTGCAATAGTCTGACCCTCGCCTATTCAAGATTCACCCCTAATCTACCTGCTTTTGGCTTAACCGAGAAGTATTGATAACACCCCCTGAAAATCCTGACGGTCTTGCTCGTGTTGAAACAGATAGCGTGGAAAATGCAGATCCAGCCCACGCCGCGATGCCTGACCGCTTAAATTGCGAAAGTTCAACAGTTCGTAAGTACCAATCAGAATGTGCAGCACCCCAGTCACATTCGTCATCGATTTAATCCAGTCCAATTGGTCGAGCAACTTACCGCCACTAGCTCCACTACCTATCTTCATCAAATGTTGAGCTTCGTCAAGAATAACGGCTCGTACTCCCCGTTTAGCCATCGCTGCTTCAAGGGCATGGCGCAGTTCGGGCGAATCATTAAACTGGGTAGCTTTGCTCCGTCCACGTCCTTTCTTCTCAATCGTTTGTTCGGTATCGATATCGACCAACAGACGACGTTCATAGAAAGGTTCTCCCAACAGTTTTAGAGCAGTGCGGTAGTAATCCGCTCGGTTGAAGGCTCCGCCATCCGGTGGACGTGTTTCCAGTAGCAATAAAGGCACTGGATCGGGACTAGCATGACGATAGCTAGATCGATTCTCCGATGGAGAGGCTACGCCAACGGTAGCAGCGGCTGGTAAGATCTCATTTAACCGTCGGGAAATTTGACGAATCATCGTCGTTTTACCCACACCAGAAGGGCCATAGATCAACACATGAGCAAATCCAGCGGGTTCTTGAATGGCTTGCATCAACACCTTATCTACCTGGAGTAGTTGAGGATGTGAGACGGCATACTCTTTAAAGTGAGTCAGCTTTGACGTTAATTCCAGCGTCAGATCGACAGTCACAACATCCTTCATTAACGGTACTCCTCAAACAGTGGGATTTGGGACAGATCTAGGGATAAAACTCGTTCGGGTTGAGCGGGGGAAATGCTTGGAAGACTTGGAGCGGGTGGTTCTGTCTGTTGCTGAATCTGTGGAATTGCCGACGATCTTTGTCCGAGTGTATTGAGAACATTTTGTCCCTCCAAATCTCGCAAGCGTTGCAGCATCAGAGCCTCGTGAGCGGTGACATTACTAAGGAAATCAGCCAAACGTTTAGCAGAGATGGTGGTGGGAGTTTGAATGAGTTTGGCTTGTTGTTTGATTTCTAGCGAAGCCAACAGCAGTTCTCGTTCGCTCCGTCCTGAGAAAATGCTGTAATACTGCGAGATGCACTTGACCCATCGCCCTTGAACGTAAGCATAAGCCACACCCAAATCAAAAGGGTCATAACGCACTGATACTTTCGTGCGTTCGACTTCAGGATGGCGGAAAGCATCGCTCCAATAGTAGAGGTAATTGAGTTTAATCCCTTGTCCAGGCTGGACTAAAGCTTGTCCCGAACGCGGACTGGGATGAGTGGCGAGAATAAAGTCTTCATCATAGGCAATCCGCCGATGCAGTCGTTCTCCAGCGTTTATCTCTCCCTGCTCGTAAGCACTCTGAGGTGACATCGATAAGGCTGGGTGTTCGTTTTGGTCGTAAATAGTATAAGCATACTCAACTAAATAAGCGTATAAATCGCCTAATGTCCACAGGGCATGTTGTTTGGGGTTAACTGCTTTGGTAATTTCTCGCACTTGTTTGGTCGCTTGGGTGTTGCCTAACAAGTTGAAGATTAACTGGGTATTGGTAGTGCCGAATAATCGCTCAATTACACTGCCAAAGCGGGGTTTGGCTCCAGGACGAGTCTTCTTGGTGCAGTGGTAACGTGCGAGCAAGGTGTCGAAATAAACGCTGTGAAACTCTTTTCCACCATCGACCACGATGGCTTGGGGAAAGCGACCGAACCGTTGGACGCAGATGCGAATTGCCATCATGCAGGAGCGATAGCTAGGTGGGTCGAAGGTTAGATAGATGGCGAGGATGCGGCGGGAATATGCATCTACCATTAAAGTCAGCCAAGGTCTTCCCAATAATCGGCCCGTTGTCGCGGAACGTAATTCTATGTCGAGTTGAGTGTGGTCGATATGGACGATCCCCAGGGGACGGTCGCCGTGGCGAGGGGTATTATAAGTTAGCTCCCAATACCAAGGTTGGTGGCGATAGGCGGCTTTAGAGCCTTTGCGTTTGGAGGTCTGCTCGTGGAGCGGTCGTTGTTGGAGACGAGCGTAAAAAGTACACCGCGACAGTGAGGGAATGCCCTGCTGTTCGCAAGCTCGTTGGTACGCCCGATAGACTGAAGCTGCGGGTGCTTGGGTGGGGGTTTCAAACTGCTCGGTAATAAAGGTGTTGAGTAATTCACTCGATACGTTTGGGGCTTTGGCTGTCCGGTTCCCCCGTGCTTGCGTTCTGGGTAGCAATCCGACATAGCCGCAACCGTATTTAAGTTCTGCCTCTCGAAACTGCTTCAACCATCGGCTGAGAGTACGTTTGGAGATGTCACCTGCCCCAGTTCCAGCCATGATTGCTTGAAACCGCTGATTAGCTGTTCTCAAATCGCGCTCGGATGCTCCCTCCATTAGTGCCATCACTTCTGGATTGGTGGCTCCTTCTGTTTCAGGAAAGCTAATCGCTCCCCCGTCGAGGAGTTGGTAAAAGAAGGCCGAAGATATTTGTAGTGGCTGTCCGATTTCTGGGAGTAAGGTTGTGGTTGTTTCTCCTAGATTAACTAGTGTCCAAAGTCTGCCATCCCAACGCAGACGAGTGTTGGCAACTAGTGGTGGCAGTGCAGTAGCAGCAAGATTGCTTGCTGTTTGGTGTTGAGAACTCTGGCTATAAGTGTCGTAAGTCGGGCGGTCTGGATATAGCCGTACTCGTTCGTGCTGTATGAGCGGAACCTCTGACATGGCGACATAGAGTTCGCCCTGGACGAGCGTTACATAGACATCGTTGGCACCGAGCTGAGATTCTGATGCCAAGAGGGTGGTAATGGTGATTCCTGGTGAGGTTTTAACTCTCTCTTTGACCAGTGCTTGATTTGACGTATTACTGTCTGTCTTGAATTTGAGGTAGTCCTCTAGAAAGATTAAATTCTGGATGTAGATGGGCTGTAATTCGGCATCAGTGCGAACTTGATACTTGAGTCCTAGTGATTCGGCATAAGCTGATCCAGGCGGGCATCGCCACGAGCCATCTGCGGATTGGAGGTAGCGAGTCGGGTATTTTTCACTCAGTTTCTGTAGTTGAGCTTCGGTTTTCCATTCCACCCAGGCGGCATTATCCGCGCTCAGGACAAAGAAGTCTGGGGTGTGGTAGTGACCGATCTTGCGTCCAGCTTTGTTGGTGTATTGAATTTTAAAGCAGGATGGTTGGTCGTAATACTCTAGAACATTCGGGTCGTGTTCCATCAAGTAAATCGCCCACAATTCCACCTTGTGGCTCTCAAATTGGATAGTCAGCCCCATTTTCTGGGAAGGATAGGTGCCACTGACATTAGATGCTCGTCCCTGGACGCGACGGCTTGGCGGAGCCGACCGAATTTCGGCGATCGATTCGACGGTCGCTGCTGGCAGTTTGAGTGTTTGACACCATCGTTCAAATTCTCTTGGATTCAATCCCTTTTACTCCTTGGAGTCAACCATATCTTGGCTGAGAATTCTTGAAAATTGCTATTTTTAGCGATGTTAGCACATAATTTCCTAAAAAAACTCATCGCCTTATTATGATTGAAATTAGGGACTCAACGCCAAGTTATGATTGAAAACTAGATCGGCTCCATTGCCTGAAACGACGTACTTTCGTTATTATGAAGCCAATTTATGGTTTACGACTGCGCCAAGTTATGCCGGAAGTCACAAACTAATTGCCCACTGCTGGATGTGGTGTTGATAGCTTCTTGTAGGCTGTTAAGTCCAATACCGCGCTCTTTTAAGGTTTCAGTCAATTGGATCAGGTCTTTGAGCGATCTGCCTAACCGATCTAGTCGCCACACTACCAGCGTGTCTCCAGATCTGGTCATCTCTAAGGCGGCGTTTAGTCCTGGACGAGCGGCTTTGGCACCACTGATATAGTCCTCAAAAATTTTCTCGCACCCAGCGACACGCAAAGCATCTTGTTGGAGATTCAGCTTTTGGTCATCTGTCGATACACGGGCATAGCCAATTAGCATCACGACTTATTAATAAACTCGTTCACATCAAGCATATCTTGCTTTTGATAGAATTACTGAGTTTATTGCCCTGTACAATGACGATTTACCATTGTGGGTTAATTTGCCTGACATGAGTAACGAAAACGGACGTTTTCTTTACTGCTAACCGCACCAATTTATAGTTGCAGTTAATTCGGTCTCA
>JANYIT010000263.1 GCA_025358725.1 Chamaesiphon sp. GL140_3_metabinner_129_sub | reverse complement strand
TTGCACCTACCTTCTGGACAGGTGCATTACTATATCAACGATTATCAGGCGATCGAATTTTGAATTAGAGCATGAGCTGTAAATATTTATTGGATAGGAATTAACCAATGAAAATTGCAATTATCGGCGGTGGTGCCAGCGGCATGGTAACGGCTTATTTACTCGACAAGCAAGGACATCAAGTAACAGTATTCGAGCGAAAATCAATCCTGGGCGGACATATTCGGACACTTAATCAAAATGTTCAGCCCAATCGCTCGGACTGTAACTTAGTTTTAGAAAATGGCGTATTAGAATTTCCGAGATCGTTTCACAATTTCATCGCTTTAATGACTGAACTAGGTGTGGAAGTAGAGCCAGTCAATATTGGTTCAGCATTGTTTCTCAAAAATGGCAACCATTATTTATCTAAAGTAGCGATCGAGCGAAATTTCACTGGTATCCAACGATTGCTAGAATATTTACATATTAATTTATTTTATCTCCGCTCTGCCAGCTTGTTAATTGCAGCAAAATTTTGGAAAGCAATCGATTTTCAAAACCAATCTTTAGCCGATCGATTTAAACAACCATACCTCCGCAATATTTGGCTAAAATTATTTGCCATGTACAGTTATTCGATCCCTTTTACCCAAATCGATAATTGTCCAGCAGAGTTAGTAATTCCAACCCTCCGCGATGATATATTTGTCGATTGGGTGAGAATTAAAGGTGGTGTATATTCATACATTCAAAAGATTCTCGACAGGTTTACTGGAGAAATTTTATTGGGTGTTGAAGTCGCGACAATTCGGCGATCGACAGTAAGCGTAGTCATCGAACTAGCTGATGGTAAAACTTTAGAATTTGACAAAGTAGTATTTGCTACCCCACCCGATCTCGTGCTAAAACTGCTCGCAGATCCTCATCCTGATGAGATCGCCAGATTTGCCGCTTGGCAAGGGAATCATGTCCAAACACTACTCCACACTGATGCAAGTATGTACGTACCTTACCGCGTCCATGAAGGCTCGGAATTTGATTTCTTTGAGACAGATCCACAGCATGGTGACTGGGGCTATAATGCCCGTCTCAACCAGCTTTGCGGTATCGATTCGCCAATCCAATATAGTCTGTCATTTAATCTCGAAAACTCGATCGAGCCAGACCAGATTTTGCACATTCAACAGCATCATACGCCACTATACACCGTCGCTGCTGTCCGCAATCGCCATGAAATTATTGCCACCAATGGAGACTACCATACCTACCATGTTGGAGCCTACTTGAGCGATGGTTTACATGAAGGTGCAATTACTTCAGCCATTCGAGTTGCCAAGCAGATATCACTAATCAACCTCCCGCTCCAAGGTTTTTCAAGATATCAACATTCCAACCAATTAATCTAATAACTCGCCTAAATCTCTACTAGCCTTACCCTGCAATTGATGGCGATTATCATCATAAATCATCAATGTACTCAAATTCTGATGTCGAGATAAAGATTGAGCAGCTCTCACATTTCCCTCTCTCACATCTAAATAAGCCGTAATCGCACTATGTCTAACCCGATGGGGTGAAAGATCGATCCCAACAGGTTCGGCATACTTCTTGACGATTCTAGCGATATCTTTACCATCTAGTCGATGACCATTATTACTCACAAATAAGGCTGAATTATCGAGATCTGGTTTTACTAGCAAATAATCATTAATAGCGGTAACTACGGCTGGGTTTAGATCGATCGACTGTAGTTCTAATGTCCCTTTACCTAAAATCATCAATCTACTTTCTTGCGGGATAAAATTAGATAGATCGAGTGAAACTATCTCACCTCTTCTCAAAGCATTGTCCCATAACAATCTACAGATAGCATAATCTCGCTTACCCAATACTGTAGATCGATCTCTGCCAACACACTGCGATATTCATCAACAGTTCTTCCCCTAGTATCTCGATATTTCTGACTTCTCAACCCCTTCACATCGACTAAAGTAAAGCCACATAAACCTCGCTTTCTGGCATAGTCCACCAAGGATTTAAGAGCTGATAAACGTTGATTGATAGTCGCACTAGACAACTTTAAATCGATTAAGATCTTTCGATATGTCAGTACATGATGCAGAGCCTCAGATTGAGAGAGTGATAGAAAACTATGTAAAGCATCGGAAATTGACAAATCTGGGTAAACTTTAAGACAAAAATCAGCCAGAGCTTTTGTATAGAACCCATTTGGGATCTATTCAGGCAGCTAGACGCTTGAGCATGAGTCGAATAAAACATAGGTTGAGTTTAGCAGTGGCATGGTCAAGAGTTCGTTCAAAGTTTTTGACCAGACTCTTGCAACGTTCCATCCAAGC
>JANYIT010000260.1 GCA_025358725.1 Chamaesiphon sp. GL140_3_metabinner_129_sub | reverse complement strand
AAAGTTTTATTAATTGATGCTGATATCCGCAATCCTTCTCAGCATCAGTTGTGGAAACTGCCGCTCAAAAGAGGGCTAAGTGAGCTATTAGTCGGTAAGTTTAAATTCCAACAAGTTTTATGGACGGTAATGAATAATTTGGATATATTGACTGCTGGAACCAAACCGACTAATCCCTTATTTTATTTTGAATCTGGGCAAATGAAGTCACTAATGCAAGAAGTTTCGGGTTTATATGACTTTGTGATTATCGATACCCCACCACTCCTACTATCTGCTGACTCGCTGACTGGAGGACAAATGAATGATGGGATCTTGACGATCGATCTGAAGCCCGATTTTTATGCTGCGATGAAAAATTAAAGCCTAAATCATCGCTAAATAGCCGATCTCAAATATTGGTTGAGATCGGCTATTAAATTAGTTGAAAGTTGAAAGTTAAGTTTTTTTGGGTAGGGGAATTAAACCCCTGCTATTCGTTAAAATAATAAATATTTAACTAGGAATTGCTAAATTAGTGATTGTCAAAGTTGCAGCCACTCGATTACTTGCTGACCTAGATTGACATTATTTAATCGATCGATCTCCCGAATTCCAGTGGGACTAGTAACATTTACCTCAGTCAAATAACCACCGATCACATCAATTCCGACAAAATATAAACCAGCAGCTTGCAGTTTTGGGGCGATCTCCGCACACATTTGGTATTCTCGATCGGTAATATCTACCTGTTCACTGCGTCCACCGACTGCCATATTGCCGCGAAATTCTTTCCCAGTGGGAATCCGATTGACAGCCCCTAACGGTTTACCATCGAGTAAAATAATCCGTTTGTCTCCATCTTTTGCTGCGGGGAGAAACTTCTGAATCATCAGTGGTTCCCGACTCCGCCCGGTGCTAACTTCAATCAGCGAATTAAAATTGCGATCGTCTGGTGTGAGAAATAGAATCCCCTCTCCGCCTTTGCCGCCTAACGGTTTTAAGACTGCTGCGCCGTGAGTTTCGACAAACTGCCGAATTACCGCTTTATCCCGTGACACGATCGTTTCTGTCATCCACTCCGCAAATTGGAGCGCGAACATTTTTTCATTAGCAGCTCGTAATCCAGATGGACTATTTACTACCAGGGTTTTCGCTGGATCGATACAGTCGAGAATATAAGTAGTGTATAAGTACGGCACATCCACAGGTGGGTCTGTCCGCATGAATACGGCATCCATTTCCCCTAAACTTTGGAAGGCTACATCACCGAGCTGATACCAGTCGTCCTGAGCCACCCAGCGACCAGCCTGGAGTTGTACGGGAGTGAGTTTAATCGGCTGAAGAAATCCCCAAGCTTGACCCCCGACAACACTCAACTTTTCGGCTTGAGTAATCCACACCTGATGTCCTAGTCGATCGGCCGCTTCCATCAAGGCCACACTGGTATCATGAGTGGGATCTAGTTTGGCGATCGGGTCGATAATAAATGTTAATTTCATCGAGTCAGGCTGTAGGGGATAAATATCTCTGTTAATAAAATTTTAGGTGTTATTCAGGTGTAGATGCAAGAGCATCGATTAGTGAGGATCTTAATGGGTTAGGGCACCCCTACAGCTTGATTGTGGAGGGGTGCCCCTTATATGTACTCTAGGTTTTCGCAGCAATAAATGAAGATTTAATGTTTGATCGACTGATAGCCGCGCCAAACTCCGATCAAAACGCCTTGAACTTGAACTAGATGAGCTTCAGACTCGATCGGTTTATATTTGGGATTAGCAGGCTGGAGCGTAATATTCTCACCATGTCGATGATAGCGTTTGAGGGTAGTACCTTGACCTTCCACTCGCGCAGCCACGATCGTGCCATTTTTCACATCAGCAGAGTCTTTGACAGGCTGCATGATGGCCATATCGCCTTCGACGATCGAATCTTCGATCATGCTATCTCCCATCACTTTCAGGGCAAAGTAATCGGACTGGTGAAAGATCGGCGATAAATCTAATTTATCGATCACATCGGTAAAAGGTTCGACTAATCCTCCAGCGGCGATTGTCCCAAAGATTGGCACACCACTAACAGCATATTTGAGGATTTTAATTGTGCGGGCTTTGCCTTCTGCCCACTCAATAAAACCCTTGTTCCGCAAATGCTCCAATCGACTTTGGATCGGCGCGGGAGATTTGAGATCCATTGCCTGCATCATCTGACGAATAGACGGTGCATGTTGGTGTTCGCGAATATAATCTACGAGCCAATCGTAGAGTTCTTGTTGAGCTTTAGTTAATTCCATTATCCGATCTTCTTAAATTCAATATATAACTACTATAGATCTGTCGTACTATCAAAGTCCACTTTATCACTAGTAATTATCTAAATAAATTTCGATCGAATAGGCAAATAGATAAATTAACGATTGTTGGCGTTGCTGAATTGCAGTATGATTTACCCCCAAAATTTAGAGTAGGGGCAATTCGTGAATTGCCCCTACTCTAAATTTTGGGTATTGTCTCTAGATTAAATCATCCCTAAATTCAGCAAAGCCCAATCATTTTACCCATTACCGATTACTACCTATTACTTATTTACTCTTTAAGTTGTGAGCCTTATAAAAGGTTTCCAAACTATTAATATCACCAACAAACCGCCAGTGCCAAGGTTCGTAACTAACTTTTTGAATGTTGTCCTTGGGGAAAGATAGCTCAAAACTGTAAGTTGCCGCGTTAGCTTTTAGCCACTTGTATGCAGGTGTGGTATCAAAATTTTGATTGAGATTGGTAGCTGGAACAGCACTATCGCCTACATCGATCGCGTAGCCAGTATGATGTTCGCTATATTTTGGTGGTGCGCTGACTTCGGCGCGTTTAGTTGGCTGTTGTCCGCGTTCTGCGCCGACTCCAAAGAAAAGTCGTTTTTGATCTTCTACTGATCGAAACGCCGAAATTGTTGTAATATTCACCCCATTCGATCGAGCAGCGGCGATCATCGATTGAAACTTAGTCGCCGCAGCTTTTCGTAAGCGATAACCACCCCCAATCGAGACTAATTCTGCGTCAGGAGCTTCTAGATAGGGCAAATGATTTAAGACATTATCTGTCGTTGTGGATTGACTACCTGGCTCGCTAATATTACCAGTACTAGCGATCGACGTGGGTGTTGTGCGACTGTCGCGAGGAGTTGTCGCAAAGGTAAAAGCAGCTCCACCAGCTAGCAAAATTCCCAACCTGATCGCAATACCGCCCAGTGGTAGTTGTTTGGATGCCACCATGCTCTTGGGGTGATCAGATCGAGCTTTACCTCCATTCCGCAAGGCTGCCGGGATATCTTCGGCTTTACCTAGATGAGCCGATTTATTTGCTGGTCTAGACCGATCTGAGTTACTCAACTGATGCTCCCTGGTGCGACTATATTGCATTCTGACATATAGTTGATGATTATCGATACCAAGATTGTCAGAATTTGAATCTTTACGATCAATTGTTCTCCACTTTCAACTTTCAACTTTCAACTTTCTCAAAGCTTGCGCTAAATCTGCGGCGGTGAGATAACGATCGATCGATCGACGTTGGGTGACTTTATCAATTAAAGCTTGCAGTTCAGGCGTAATGATCGGCACAGCAGAGACATTAAAACGGTAGCCATCTGGTTGCAATTCGAGAAAATCAGCCGGATTGCGTCCAGTCAGGAGAAAAATCAGTGTTGGGCCGATCGCGTATAAATCTGACTGGGTGCAGGGTTGGCCGCTATTTTGTTCTGGAGCCATGTAGTCAGGTGCGCCAATTTTGGTTCCACCCAGAGTGCCAATTTCTTTGACTGCGCCAAAGTCGAGTAAGAAGATGCGTTGATCGATCGTCCGGACGAGTAAATTAGCTGGTTTGACATCGCGATGAATGAGCGGTGGTTGTTGCTGATGAATGTAGCCCAAAATCTCGCACAATTGAATCATCCACTCGATCGCCTGGGCTAGCGTGACAGTACCATGCTCCATCACGTATAGATCCAAATCTTGGCCGTGGATCAGTTCCATTGCTAGATATTTACGTCCTTCGGCGACAAAAAAATCATCATACTGGGGAATACCAGGGTGGTGCAGACTTTGGAGAATTTTGGCTTCTCGGGCAAATAATTCCTGAGCTTTGGGAATTTCGGCCATATCCGCATTCATTTCTTTGAGTACCAACAATTTAGCCTGATCCCAGGCTAAATAAGTAGTGCCCATGCCCCCTTGCCCTAAGGTTTTGAGGATCTGGTAGTCACGAATCTGGTGACTAACGGTAATTGGTTGTCCGCAGTGGATACAAAAGAGGGTATTCGCTGGGTTCTCTGGATGATCGCAGCCGACTGGAGTGATTGGCTCGATGGGGTTAACTGGTGCAACATCTAGTTGAATAGTTAATAAAGCACCTGTTTTGGATAATTGAATCCGATCTCCATTTGTTAGTAACACTCGCTCATTGGCAGAGCCTTTGCCCTGGAGCATGGGGATATCGTTAATAAAGGTACCATTGGCACCGTGATTGATAATTTCCCAATAACCACCACATTGGCGCAGGCTAGTATAAGCGATCGTGGCATGGAGCCTCGAAATTGACGGTCGATCGATGACGATCCGGTGTGCTGGTGATTCTTCAGGGGAAAGGCTCCGCTGACGACCAATCTGAATCGGTGCGGGAGGGGCAAATTGCCACTGCTGTAGGATCTGACTCCTATTCTCGTCCCACAACGAAATTTGAATATTTTTCATGCAGCTAGTGGCAACTTACTCTCTACTAATAACGACTCGAACGTGGTGCCAAGAGCAATCGCCAATCAGCCACATAGGAGCGAGCATCGCCATACATCGGACTACGCCGACCAATTGTTGCCGCTAAGTCGATCGCCGCCGAGATTTTGCCCTGACGATAGATACTGATCGCATGTTCTAGCGTCTGGCGATCGGCAATTTCTTGTAGTTCTAGATCCCAATATCGAATCTCGGCGCGAGCATTTTGATAAAGTGCTCTACCCGGCGTAATCCGATTTGCCATCGCAATGGCTTGGGACAGATTACCTTTGTGAGCCAGCGCGACAGCATTGGCTAAGATTGGCCGATCTTCGATCGTCTGAATTTTCTCATTCCATTCAGCTACAACTGCGGTAATTTCTTCACCTAGTGGGCGATCTTTGGTGATTTTCCCCGCGAGGCGAACAGCCGCTTTGAGATTGGCTAGCGACTCCCCATTACTAACTATTTGTCTAGCTTTTGCCAGGATTACCCGATTATCAATTGTTTCGATCTGCTGACTCCAGGTTGAAATTTCGCCCTGGATCGTTTGACCGACATCACTTTGAGCGGGGACTTGTTTGGCAGTCTCGATCGCCAGCGCAAGCGTAGCTGGTTGCTGGAAACTAGCAATGGTTCTTGCCCACTGGAGTTGGGTTTGCTGTTTGAGCATCCCTTGCCAGTTAGATTGTTTTGTCCGCGCCAAAGTATAAATCGAGCTAGTTTTGGGGATTTTCTTGACCTGGGCGACAGCATCCATCAGTGCTAGCATGTGGCGTTTACCCGCCCAGACATGCGCTTGATTGAGTTTGACCCAATCTTGAGCTTCTTGATAAACAGCTACGTCCTGAGGCACTTTTTGGGCGATCGCGATCGCGTCATTAAAATTCTGCGACTTGTATAAACCAACGCTCAACAGCACTAAATGCTTACTCCATTTACTTCGCAGAGTTTGCCCCTCTTGATAAACATAGGTTTTGGAGTCGATTTGGTTCGCCAGTTTCATCGCCTTGAGGATTGGTGCTGGTTCTTTCGGCAAGGGGATGTCAACTACTTTTTGCTCCTTGCCTTTCCCTACTGCTTTCACTGCCAATTCTAGCCGTTTAGCACGTTCGGCATAACCATCACTGTCCTTATCTTGGAGTGCATCTTTTGCTTCTTGGAGCTTTTCCCAAGCGTCTCGTTCTTGAGCGAGTTTGGAAGACATTTGGTCGTGCTTATAGGTATTCCAATAATTTCCCCGCATCCGCTGCACTGCCTGCAAGATCACAAATGACTGACCCCAGTCAGCCGTTTTCATGGCTTGCTCGAACTTAGCATCAATTTTGGCACTATCTTGAGCTTCACTCGACCATTTAGCGATCGTTACCTGGGTGCGATCGTAAACAGGACTACTAACGGGCACGATCTTCAGGGTCGCGATCGCCTGCTCGATTTTACCTTCATTTAGTTGCTTGCGCCCAATCCTGGTCAAATCTTCAGACCAAGATTTGAGTAACCGTTGTGCCTCCCCATAAAGTGGGTGACGATCTGTCCATCCTTTGACGAGATCGACTGCGGTCCGCAGCTTCGGGACTTCTTTGGTATCAGCTCCCACCTGAGCGCAATACAGCCGCTCACTATCAGTTGAAATTGGTAGCACACCTTGACAACTAGGTGTCGGTGGTACCGCAATCAATAACAAATAACTAGTAATCCCAGTTCCACCAACCATTGCCGCTAGCACTGCCCAAAATGCCGACCAAGGATCGACATTTACCGACGGTAAATTGAGCTTACTAACTGGTGCCAGCACATCGCTAAATAAACTACGATCAGCGATATTGGTAATAGCAGAAACTTCGCTACTGGTGTTAGCATTCTCCGGTTGTGGATAGTCTCCCCTCTGAACCAGACTTCTTGCCGTCTCAGTGCTTTGACTCAATCGCTCTGGATCGTCGGCTCCGCTGTGGTGGAATGATTTCCTAGTTTGGAACTTTCTCCATACAGCGGTCAACTGAGTCCCGAAATTTTGCTGCTTACTGTTTTGCACTATAGTATCCTCAAAGAAATATAAGTTATTAAATGTATTGTGAAAATATATTTTTTATAGTTTAAGACTAACCTGCCACCTTGCCAACAGTTGGAATAATCGCGCTCAGCCAGAGCCTCAGTGCGTAGGTGTCGAAGTTTACATTGTATTTACTTGACAACATTCATATCACTTATTTGTCGATATATTAGTTTTGCTTACATTATCTTAATAAATATGCTCTAAGCTTACTAATAATGAACAACAGCAGTTTGATCTCCCCTGACTATTTAATCGAGATGAAAGTGCCAAAAGTTTGGGCTAAACCAGTATTACGTCGCTTTAGATCCAAAGATTGGATGGTAAAATGCTTCTGATATCTGGGTTAAGATCTGGACTTACGTACTTTGTCTTCGTATTTTAACATTTGTAGTGATATTTTAAATTACGTTCAGTAGTCATAAATTATTTATCAAATTTATACCAATTCTGACAATATGATCACCATTAGTGTTAGCGATCGAGCAATCCTGAATTTAGACATATCATCGATCCCTAGCCAGCTTGAGCAATGGTTGGCAACCAATCCGAAACAATTTGATCTCGATTTGAAGTTGGCGATCGACTATTCTCAAGATCCATCAGATCCACGAGAACTGTCAGAAATTCCAGAAATTCGACTGTGGTTTATCCGCTTGGATGCCCGTTATCCCTATATTCCCCTGATCCTTGACTGGCAAGCAGGCGAACTCGCCAGATATGTAGCCATGCTAGTCCCCCATCAATTTAGTCGCAAAGAAGGGATTCAATACAATCCCGAAGCTCTAGAAATTTGGGTGATGCAGCGCGTTTTTCTGCTGACAGATTGGTTGCAAAGTCAACAAGTGCAGGATAGATCTCGACTCAAGTTTATGACCCAAATGTTGGGCTATGAGTTGGACGATGGGTTATTTCAATTGCTAGAAGGCAAAGGATAAAAATATCAGGATCAGTCTTTCCCCACCGCTAAAACCTAATCCCTATCCCCTATCCCCTATCCCCTATCCCCTAATGATGAAAGCGCAAGTATTTCGTGGAGTCAATCAACTCAGCTATGAAGATGTCCCAGTCCCAGAACTAGCTGCCGATGAAGTACTAGTTAAAGTCAAAGTGGTAGGTTTATGCCAATCAGACATTAAAAAAATCTTGTATCCGCTATACGAACCACCACGAATTTTCGGACATGAAACAGCGGGAGTGATCAGTCAGGTGGGTACTGATGTCAAAGATTGGCAAATTGGACAGCGGGTAGTGGTGATGCATCATATTCCCTGTATGCACTGCAACTACTGTCTCCATGAAAACTTTTCCATGTGTGACGTATACAAAAATATTACGACAACTGCGGGATTTACACCCAGTGGTGGTGGCTTTGCCGAGTATGTCAAAGTACCCGGACATATCGTCCGAAATGGCGGTTTGATCCCAATTCCCGATCGAGTGACAGATGAACAAGCGAGTTTTGTCGAACCGACGAATTGTTGTCTCAAGGCAGTTAAAAAAGCAAATATTCAAGCCGGAGATACGGTCTTAATCACTGGAGCTGGCCCGATCGGGTTAATGTTTATTATGCTGGTGCAGCATTTTGGCGCGAGAGCGATCTCGACTGACTTAATTCCCGCCAGAGTAGAAAAGGCTTTATCCGTAGGTGCTGAGGCAGCTTTTGACGCACGAGATCCCGATCTCACTGCCAAAATCCATGCTTTAACTGGTGGATTGGGAGTAGATACCTCGATCTTAGCTGTACCTAGCGATAAGGCATTTTTTCAAGCCTTAGATTGTACCCGCAAAGGTGGGAAAATCTTGTTCTTTGCTGAGTTTCCCGATGAGCTAGAAATTCCGATCAATCCTAATGTATTGTATCGACGGGAAATCGATCTAATGGGTAGTTATAGTTCTTCATTCCGAGTTCAGGCATTGTCAGCAGATCTAGTATTCAATCATCGGATCGATGTCGATGCTCTAATTAGCGATCGATATCAGCTCAAAGATCTCGACAAAGCCATCGCCCAAGCCACTAAACCAACTCCAGAAACTTACAAAATTTTGCTGTACCCTGAATAGGGAGTAGGGATTTAAGCCCCACCCCAATCATCTAACTTTCAACTTTCAACTTTCAACTTTCAACTCTCCCCTATCCTCTCGCCTCAGCCGCTCGTTGTTCTTCTTGAGTTTGAGGCGGACGATAACCGTGTTCAAAGGCAAATCTGACCAACTGAGAGCGATTCTCCAGATTCAACTTTGTGAGAATATTGCTCAGATGAGTCTGGACAGTACGCGGACTGATAAACAGCCGTTGACTGATTTGTTTATTAGTCAAGCCTTGGATCACTTCCCAGAACACCCGTGCTTCTGCTGGAGTCAAGGGTAGATCTTCTGTTGGTTCGGGATCTTTGGATTGGGTTGTAGATTCCGCTGAATTTTCGCCATAATCATTTCCTGATTCATTATCTTCAGGAACTTTTTGCATCAATCGCACCATCTCGGAGTGAATTCGCCGAGAACGTTCGAGTTGGGCTTCAATTTTAGCTAGCAGTTCTAGTGGCTCAAAAGGTTTGGTGATATAGTCATCAGCCCCAATGTAGTGACCCTGGATCCGATCTTCGAGATCTTTTTTAGCTGTTAAAAAGATAAATGGAACCAACTGTCCAGGTCTAGTCGCACGCAGGCGGCGACAAAACTCTAAACCATCCATCCCTGGCATCATGATATCTGACACCACCAGATCTGGGGGGTCTTGAGCAAAAAGCTTTAGCCCCTGAACTCCAGAGATGACAACACGCACAGAATAACCGCGTTTCTCCAGATAGCGTGTCAACACGGTTTGGAGCGTTTTATCATCGTCTACTAATAAGATTTTTTTCACGTTTGGATCCTTGGGGTCACAACGATTTGTTAGGGAAATGGGGTCAGAAATATGAATTAATAAATTTAGCGGCGCAATTTAATTTATTTATATGGGGAATAAAAAAGTTACATCTACTTTGCTAATGTCTTGAACATATTGGATCGTCGTTAGGTTGTGAGCAATTAACGTGCAATTTAACAGCCCATCAGGTGCTTCGTTTGCCGATCTACCTCATATATTCACACATACAACTATACAACCAGGAAAGTTACTAAAAATAGTATCAGAGAAACTTTTGCCCCAATGACTGGCGATCGGATTGCCTTCAACAATGGCTAACCAAGGTTTCCAACAATCCTATTATTCCCTTGATTTGATTGAGATAGCACAGGGGTGTGACGTTACCCCCGATGAATGTCAGCGTTTGATCGGAGATTACAATTACCATAATCTCCAATTTTACCGATGAGGTGGCAATCAAATTTCAACTTGCTCACTCAGTAGTAGCTCTTGCTCAATGTCAAGAATCTTACGCGATCGGGACATAATCCGCTTGGCAGGATTCCCGAGGTAAACACTCCAGGGTTCTAACTTACCCCTTACCACTGATAGTGCGCCAACAGAGGCACCCTCAGCAAGTTCGCTTCCTGGTAGCAGCACAGAATTGGAACCAACGACAGCATGTTTTCCCAGGGTAACAGGAAGATGCTTTACTCGTCGAAATCGATCTGGCACCGTAGGATTGGTCATTCCTTTAATAAAATCATCAGTTGATGAGAACAGTGCAACTTTATTAGAAATACCGCTAAAATCTCCAAACTCGATCGGTGCTTGTCCAACAACACTAGATAATGCTGAAATATGGACATTTCTGCCTAGGCGAATACCACCCTCACCAGCCGATATAATACAGAAATCATCAATTCTAGTATTATCACCAAGGTAGATATTTTTAGTATTGTAATAAGAGGCTTTACTTGATAATAATACGTTTTTACCTAAAGAACCAAATTCCATCTTCATTAATTCATCATTTGTTAGCCAAGTCATTTAGAATTCCCGTGTGTTTTATTAGTAGTTTTTCTGATTTCTCAGCTTGTATTTCAGGTGAGATTCTTTGATAGCAAAGAATTTGCTCATTTTGAAATATTTTAGTAGGGATTGCGAAGAAATTATTTGCTCTGGTCTTATTAAGAATAGATATCAATAATATATCTTATTTAAAGAGACTATTTATTTCAAGATTATCAAGAATAAGTATCAATAATATCTATATATTTGATCGCATTAATTCAAATCTGAAGTGCAATTGATTCTGACCTATAAAGAATAAAGTACTTGATCGGGAGTGTGATGGTCAAGAGATTTTTAGTCTTGCCGATCACCTGGGATCAAACTTATCGATATTTAGGGCTTGCTGAAAAAGTAGGAGAATAGTCTTCCAAAACTTAATTGGTCATGGAAAAAGTCTGGGTAATTAGTTTTCATTAAGACAATTTCTCCAAATATAATTTTACCTAATTATAACGACACGAAAATAGGTGGGAAATGTTGAGATTTAAAGCATTCATAAAAAAAGACAAAAAACTGCCGTAGCAGTGCAGAAAGATTCATCGCTAAAAAAGAGATTGCAATTGCAGTCTCTGAAGTATTAGCAA
>JANYIT010000256.1 GCA_025358725.1 Chamaesiphon sp. GL140_3_metabinner_129_sub | reverse complement strand
ACCGATCGTTACTTGTCGTTTCGATCTGAACTGCCCTTTCGCGACACCTACCCGACATTAACCTGTCGCGACACGTCTAACCACTTGACATTTAACAATCGGGGCTGGTCATCTTAATTGGTAATTTATCATCATCCGATCAAACTAGCGCGAAAATCACGGAAAAAATCTCTAAAATGGGATTGAATACCAAATAGCCCGTTTACGCAAGATGACAGAATCAAAATCAGCACAGGAACTATTTCAGGCTGCTTACGAAAATCGCTACACTTGGGAGCCGACTTTTCCTGGTTATACAGCAGCAGTTAAATTTCACAAGGGTGATGATATCTTTACTGGCACCATTTTAGTCAAACCTAATTTGAGTGCCGAAGTTACTGGCATCGAGAACGAAGAAGCGCGTAAATCGATTATCGGACAACTGCGCGAAGTCGCTATCCACCGTGTGCGCCGGACTTTTGCCGAAACCCACAGTATGAATACTTTCGCCTATGGTGAAACCGATGCAACAGGTGCTATCGAAATCCTCATGCCGGAGAAACCGATGGGTGATCGGTACAAACTCCGCAATAATGAAGTATGCCACGTTCACCGTCATCTGCATGGTGTGATGGTGACGATCGATACTTTCAGCAGTCACGATACTGGTGCTGGCTACCTCTCACACCGTTATGACTCCATCTACGCCGATCCTGAGACAGGAGAAATCAAGAGCGGTAAAATCGTCTTTGAAGACAATTATCAAGAAGTTGGCGGGTTCCAACTCCTCAGCCAACGGATTATCGAAGGTGTAGATGATGGACAACCGACAACTACTGAATTTAGCTTTACTAATTTTGAGTTATTACCTGCGAAAGTAGAAGCTGTAGCCGCAGCAGTTTAAGTTAGGTTTTCGGTCTTGGGCTTTAGGCTTTAGGTCTTCAACCGTCCAAAATTAATAGTAGGGGCAATGTCTTGTCTCGCTAAACCCTCGGGGAACCCGAGGAGCGCGAGCCGCTTCATGAATTGCCCCTACTATTAATTTTCACAGATGATTAGCCCTGATAAGGACGATCGATTCGATCGAGTGATACATTAAACTCAAACGGCATTCGACCTGGATTCTTGCGAGGCTCGGCAGCATAACCGATCGGTAGTACTAGGGCGATGGCGATATCTGGGTCATTTTCAGCACCAATTACCGCTTTGACTTTAGCTTCATTCCAGCCATTCATCATACAAGTAGATAAACCCAAACTCTCTGCTGCTAACATGGCGTGAGTAGCAGCAATCATCGCATCTTTAATCGCATATTCCCGCGCTTTGTCGCCTAATGCTACTGCAAATTCAGGGATAGCTTTCTTGAAATAGTTGGCAGTACCTTCATTCCAAGCACCAGTCTGGATACCTTGTTCAATAATTGGATTAATGTCACGCTCTCCAGCTTTAACATCCACTGCAAAAACGAAGTTTACAGGTGCTTGAATAATCTGGGGTTGATTGAAACAAGCAACTCCTAGAGCAGCTCTTTGTTCGGGATCTTGAACTACCACAATTCGCCAATCCTGGAGATTATAGCTACTCGGTGCAGCTACCGTCAGTTCGACGAGTTGGCGAAGTAATTCTGGGTCGATCGGATCTGGTTTGAAACTTTTGATCGATCTGCGTTGTAAAATCGCGGTAGGTACGTCTAAGGGCATAATTTAGTTGAGAGTTGAGAGTTGAGAGTTGAAAGTTGACACTCAAATCATGTTGGTGAGTATCAATCATCTATTTTAGTTGATTCCTCTGGATCTTCTGTCAGCCAGTGTCCGAATTCTTCCATGAATCGATCGCGTAAAATAGCATCGCGAATCTTTTGGGTAAATCGAATTAGCTCAGTAATATTGTGAATTGATAACAGCGTAAACCCAGTAATTTCACCACAGCGGACGAGATGACAGAGATAAGCGCGACTAAAATTCTGACAGGTATAGCAGGGACAAGTATCGTCTAAGGGGGTAAAATCGCGCTTGAACGGGGCATTCTTGAGATTCCAGCGTTCTCCTCTAACAAATGCTGCACCATGTCTAGCGACGCGCGTAGGTATCACACAATCGAATAAATCGATACCGGAGGCGATCGCGATCGCCATTTCTCGGTAAGTCCCGATTCCCATCAGATAACGCGGTTTATTTGCAGGTAGTAATGGGGCTGTCGCCCGCACAATTTTATGGATAAAATGTGGTGGTTCGCCCACACTTACGCCACCAATTGCGAACCCATGTACGTCAAATTCTTGTAAAGACTTAGCAGCTTTCGCACGTAAATCTAGGTGTACACCGCCTTGAACGATCGGAAATAATGCCTGATCTTCAGGGCGTTGATGAGCTTTGATACAGCGTTCTAGCCACCGATAAGTGCGTTCTGTCGCCGCGACAACTTCCTCACGGGTAGCAGGATAAGGCGGACATTCATCAAATGCCATGATCACATCTGCACCGAGGGCATTTTGAATCTCGATCGACTTTTCCGGCGAAATGAAAATCATCCGTCCATCTAAGGGTGATTTGAAGGTAACACCTTCTTCCGTAATCTTCCGCATTTTACTGAGACTGAATACCTGGAAACCGCCGGAATCGGTCAACATCGGCCCTTTCCAGTTCATGAATTGATGCAATCCACCAGCTTCTTTAATAATATCTTCACCTGGGCGGAGGTGCAGATGATAAGTATTAGCCAGCACCATCTGCGCCTGGGTATCTTCAATTTGAGCAGCGGTGAGAGTTTTTACCGCAGCAGTAGTCCCGACGGGCATAAACCTCGGTGTTTCCACAATCCCATGCGGAGTATGAAAAACGCCAGCACGAGCGTGAGTGTGACTACATTTACCTAAGCAGTCAAAAGAGAAGTGAGGGTGATTCAAAATTCTGGGAGATGGGAGATGGGAGATGGGAGATGGGAGATGGGAGATGGGAGAGAAAATTTAACTTTCAACTTTCAACTTTCAACTCCCAACTAACTTGCCGGATCGTCACCAGCCCAGCCCAATGGGGATACGTCACCATCATCTTTGACGCGACGAATGGGTAAATTAGCGATGAGAGCCGTTACTCGTTGATTGCTCTCTAGCGAAAAGTCTAGTCCTTGAGAATCAATTTCTACGTAGCGCGATACGACTTCTAGAATTTCTTGACGCATCATATCGACCATTTGGGGGCTAAGATCAGTTCGATCGTGAGCAATGACCAATTGTAACCGCCGCTTCACTTGTTCCCTACTCGGCTCATTACCAATGCGGGGGAATAATATTTCTAGGAATTCGTTGATCATAGTCATAGTAATGCGGTCGGTAGAGGAAATTAGCACCTAAATGATGGAATCGTTGATGGGCAAAGAATGGTGACAATAATTACTGACAAATTTCCCGACCCAATACCCAAATGTATAGCTTTTATCTATTTGTTCTAATTGTGGTAGACGATACTATTCAGCCATTCCCAAATGGCTGGCTTTCGCAGCAGCAATTGAATTAATAAAATTATCGATTGGGGATCACTTATCTCATGTTGTAGTTATATTACTATTTAGTGAAGATTTTGCGTAGCCGCGTCAATAAATTATCACGATCGACTCCGAGATCTAGATAGGGCGTTTTTTCGCCACAGAGACGGTGGGCGATATTATCAAAAGCTTGAGCTGCACGGGAGGTAGAGTTAGTTTCCAATACCAACGGTTCGCCTCTGTTGGTAGAAGTGATGACTCGCTCATCTTCAGGCACAACACCGATCAATTGCACGGCGAGAATTTCACTCACGTCTTCTACTGACATCATCTCACTTGCTTCGACCATTGCTGGGCGCAAGCGATTGACAATTAACCGAGCTGGACTAATGTTACTAGCTTCGAGTAAACCGATGACTCGATCGGCATCACGAACAGCAGAAATCTCCGGAGTGGTGACAATGAGAGCTTCTTGAGCAGCAGCGATCGCATTTTTGAAGCCCATTTCAATCCCCGCCGGACTATCTATCAAGACAAAATCAAATAGGGGTGCAAGTTCACCAATCATCCATTTCATATGATTGGGGGTAATCATCTCTGCCTTGCGATTTTGGGTAGCAGGCAATAATACCAATCCTGGTTGGCGTTTATCTCTCACCAATGCTTGATCGAGACGACATTCGCCAGCGAGTACTTCTACCGCAGTGTAGAC
>JANYIT010000198.1 GCA_025358725.1 Chamaesiphon sp. GL140_3_metabinner_129_sub | reverse complement strand
CGGCAAATTTAACGCCAGTTTTTCCTTGTGCATAAGTTCTCGCTTTACTCTTGCCAACACCCATTACTCCACCGCCGCCTTCGGTATATTTGAGTAACAAAGCACCCGCACCAACAGCAACTAATGGCGGTAAAACGACTGCAAGTAATGTCGCCAGCCAGGAATCAGATGGTGGATTTTGAATGGTATATTCTACGCCATTCGCCTTTAATAGATCTGGTAAATTTTCAGTTAAAAGATCGGGAATAGTAAAACAAGTTTCTTCACTATTCTCACTGCCAACTGTATACTCAATCCGATTTGGACTAATTGTTACCTGCTTGACTCGGTTGTTTTAACTGCTACTAGAAAATCACCGTAAGCCTGTTGGGGAATAGTTGCCATCGTTTTACAATAAAAGAGTAGATGGAGAGTAATACCAAATCTAGATAACAGTTAAATAATCGACTATTGAAGAACTCGATTGGACTTTTGCTGTCCTTTTAGCTTAGGCGATTGAATTAGTGAATATAAGTCGTGGTGCTACTCTAAATCTGGCGGTAAACCACACTTCTAGTCATTATATCAACCGCCAAGCTGGTTGTGAGGACAGATACCCAACTTCTTCCAGCAGTCGGGTATGTAGCCATAATGGCCAAGATGTTCTAATCGACCTGAGAGGCTGTGAAAGTTTGGCGATTCTCTAGTGGAGATACTCCGTCAACGAGACTAGGGGGAAAATTTTTGTGAAAGATCGGATTAGTTTCCGGATGGCTAGGTGCAATTAGTGTAAATACAAAAACAATTGATTGCCTACCCCCGATCTCCACCATGCTGAAATATTTATCGATCGCGACGACAACTGCACTCGTCAATCTAGTTTTAGTCTCTACAAATACTGTCCAGATAGCGAATGCAACCACAGTTTCTATACCAGTAACTTCCTCAAATAGCCAGGTACAACTAATTGCTAAAGGGGACAACTCTGCCCATATTAATGCTCAACAGCAATCCGACATTAAAAATATTCGACAAACATTAACTCAATTTTATCGCGGACTTAATGAATACAATATTGAACGGATGGCACGGGTAGCAGTACCAGGTTCAGATAAGGACAAAGAATATTTGCGGGGCGTGTTCGCAAAACTCAAAGCTTATCACGTCGATATGAGTATTGAAGTTGAAAATATCGAGTTAGTTTCTCTATCCGCGACTAACGCTCTAGTCAAGGTCAATCAAGTCATGAAAGCCCAGGGACCAGGCAAGTCGATGGTTTCCAAAAACTCATCCTCACTGGCCTTAGTAAAATATCGTGGTCAATGGAAAATCAGTGACATGAAATCTATTAATCAAGGTCAATAATCCCACAATTTAGATTATTAGCAAGATTAAAAGATATATTGCTCGGCGACAAAATATCTGGTCGCAAGTGAATTGAACAATATTGCTAGAAGATCAGGGTGCAATTTTTTCGCGTGAAAAATACGTATTAATTCAAAAGAGTTAGATTAAAAGATGCTGACTTTGAATTGAACGAATAGTTATTGTATTTCCACTTATATAAATTAAAATGAAACTATCAACTGTTAAATTGTTATCGAAGGTGATCGCCTTGCCATTATTTATCGCAACTTTAAGTATGGTTGCACCTGCTGGAGCAGAACAAATAGATCGTTCGAGATCGAGAGTGATGGCTACCATCCCATCAGTGACAGATCTCAATCTGATGATTCCAGCTCCAGCTAGCATGTTACCCTCAAATCTTCCCGAAGAATCTATCACCATCGAACCATTTTGGTCTAATCCTGGTCGAAATAATTCAACGACAGCAGTTGTCAGAGAACGATCGAATAAGTCTAAATTCACTGGGAGACAAAGAGGTAAATTAGTTGCAAACACTAACTCTGCTAGATCATCTACTAGCGAACAGCCTAATAGAAACAAATCTACGTCTAGACGTAGAAACTTAATATCTACGAATATTGATGTTTCCACAGAAACAGTCACTAGAGACGAGCGTAAATTAAAATCTAACACCAGGCAAAAAATCGCAGCAATATCTCGTTCACCATTAAGTGGTAATTACCTACGATTAGTTAGAGATCCAAATAAAGGAACTAATGATGTCGGTAATCCCATTTATCTACTTGAAGCTTATGTTGATGGGCAGAGATATCAAACATTTGATGCAGTATCGGGAACCGCAACTACTCAAGAATTTGATCGCAATCGTGGCAACAATTTCGCACCTTTGCCAGATGGTTTGTACAATGTTAGTAGTCAAGTTGTGCCAGGGAGAGTAGCTGAAGTTGGGAAGACTTTTATTGGAATTTCACCTAAATTTGAAACTGGTCGCAATGATTTAGGAATTCATCTCGATCCAAGTTTTAACAAACGTAATGGATACGATGGAACGGCTGGTTGTATTGGCATTACAACCGCTGCCGATCGCGATGCAATCAACGAATTTGTAACTAAATATCACCCTCATAATTTATTTGTAAGCATCATGTCTTCTGAGAATTAGCAGCAATATTTAGTCAAATTAATATCCATCTCTTCTGCTATTAAAAGTCACCAGTAGCGGAAGATTTTCGTGCTATCATAATATTAAAGATATTATTATTTAAGTTATTTGGTCTAATATGGATCGCTCCAAAATTGTCGCAGTCATTACAGGCATAATTTCTCTAGTATTAGCGATCGCCTATTTACTGATCGTGCAAATTATTGATTTTCGGGGCGAAATGCTTCCAGCTCCCATCGTCGAGACGATCGCTCAAGGATTGCTCACTTAAAATCTAGTGATCAAAATTTAGCGATCCCCATTCATTTACTAGTAATTAGCTAGTTGTTAATTCTCCTCACCTACGTGGGATTAATGAGAGAATGAATGATTGTCCCCCAACCGTTGACTTTGCCAACTCGATCAGTGCCTCCTTATTGCGGTTGCGGATGAAATCGCCATTTTTTGGCACACTTGCCATGTTTGCACGGTTTGTACCTAGCACAACCATCCCTTCAGCAGCAACAGATGGGCGAGATATATTTTTCAATCCCGAATTCCTGAGATCCTTGCCGAGTAAAGAGCAGGATGGGGTAATCTTACATGAAATTTTACACGCAGCACTATTGCATCCCCTCCGGTTGAAAGAGCGGGAGCCACAACTATGGAATATTGCGGCGGATATTGTTGTCAATGGGATGATTATGCGCCAGAGTGGATTTGAATTACCACCAGATGGATTGCGAGACGAGCAATTAGAACATTTCAGCGTTGAAGAAGTATATGAGTTATTGCGCCAACAAAGAACCAATAACTTTAAATTAGCCGATCTTGATTTGCTGGCGATCAATGAAGATGGTGCAAATCGATCGATCACCGGAACCGGAAATTGCCCAAATCACAAGCATCGTCAGGAATTAACAGCACATTGGCGACAGGCACTCCAACAAGCAACAATAGTTGCCAAAGCGACTCAATCGGGTAAACTGCCAATCGACATTGATCGAGAGTTGGAATCGATCGTCAATCCTCAGCTAGACTGGAAATCTTATCTCTGGCGATATCTAGTCCAAACTCCCACTGATTTTCAGGGATTCGATCGACGTTTTGTCGGTCGGGGACTCTACCTCGAAGCATTACAATGTGAGTCAGTACATGTCTATATTGCGATCGATACTAGTGGTTCTGTGAGCGAGTCAGCACTCGGACTATTTATTCGCGAAGTCCGGGGAATTGTCGGCGCGTATCCTCATCTAGAGTGCGATTTATACTATGTTGATAGTGAGGCTTATGGCCCCTATCCACTTACGCTCGAAGCACCGTTGCCAACCCTTGAAGGCGGTGGAGGGACATCTTTTGTGTCATTCTTCGATCGAGTAGGCGAAACTTGGGATGGACATACCCAAGCGATTTGTATCTACTTAACTGATGGCTATGGTGAATTTCCCGTTCCCGCACCAGTCGTCCCTACCCTCTGGGTTGTCACCCCTGGGGGATTAGATTTATCCCAATTTCCCTTTGGTGAAACAGTGCGGTTGATTGATCGAGAATAGTAATTAGAATCTAAAGTTATCGATAATATTCGATCGCCTACTGCTATTTGTAACCACAACGGTAATTCGTTTTCAACTTTCAATTAACTCTTATTTATGCTTGAGATTGATACAACTCCACTCCTGTCGATTCCAGACAGTACCCACGATCCAGCCATTTTGTTCGAGCACATGGGAAACATCAGCAACTTGACTTGATAAAATCCCACTCAAAATTGCCCAACCTTTTGGCTTGACTAGTGCCGCCATCGAGGGTGCTAGCTGGATGATGATATCTGCTAGAATATTGCAAACAAACCCATCTACCGGAGCGGGAATCATCAACTGAAGTTGTTCGATACTTCCCAACTCGACGATTAGCTTTTCTGGGGCGATCAGATTTAAATCGCGATTTTCGCCAGTTGCTTTGACTGCCAAAGGGTCATTGTCAACTGCATAAACCTGCTGGGCACCTAATAATAATGCTGCTGTAGAGAGAATACCCGAGCCGCAACCAATATCAGCAATTGTCAGATTTGTACCTGGTTGCAGACGCATTTCCAGGGCTTCCAGACACAGTTGGGTAGTCGCATGAGTACCCGTTCCAAAGGCTACGCCAGGATCGAGCTGGAGGGTAATTCGATCGGGATCTGTGGGTGTATCTAGCCAAGCGGGATTAATCAACAATCGATCGCCGATCGGTTGTGGTTGCCAATGTTGTTTCCAACTACTCGACCAATCTTCTTCATCAATCAGATTACACTTAGTTACTGGTACTTGACAACCAATTTCTTTGGCATCATCCTCTACTTGAAGTGAGAGATCGGATATCTGCCATAGTTTGACTTGGATCTGGGGAATATAGGCAGAAATCTTGATTTCATTGCCTTGTTGTTGAGTAGACATCCCTTTGCACCCAAACTCACTCAGTCTCCAAAAGACAGTTTCTTCTAAATCTGACACACAATCAATTTTAATTTCCCACCAGCTATTAGACATGATTGTAAGTATCGACGTATGAATTGGGGGTTAGGGATGAGACGGATGATTGATCTGGGAAATTAAATCCCTGCTGCTCTTTGGCAGAGACTCTTCCAGGAGAAGATCAACTCTAAAATAACAATTATGTTTAGATAGTTAACTGTGGTGAATGAAATCTCAAGTCATCACCACAGTACCATAATGTGATTGTCGGTCAGCAAGATAGTTGTGAATATAAATTGCTAACTCTCAACTTTCAATTAGTCAACATGACAGTGTAAGCATCACTAATTCCCGTCACCTGTTTGATTTCTGCCAGAATTCCATCGGGCAATGGATCGTCGAGACTCAATACCATGACAGCATCACCACGCACGATTTTGCGTCCGACTTGCATACTGGCAATATTGACATTGAATTTGCCCAAGAGCGAACCAATAATCCCAATAATGCCAGGGACATCTTTATGCACTGTAAAGAGCATATTTTGCGTAGGTACCACGTTGACAGGGAAATCATCGACACTGGTAATCCGCATCTCCGCATCACCTAATATTGCACCTGTAACTGAATGTTGTCCCAAAGAACCTTTGGCAACTAGTTTCAGGGTAGCTGCGTAATCGCGGATCGAAGCGTCACGAGTTTCGGAAACGTGAATTCCACGTTCTTTGGCTTCAATTCCCGCGTTGACATAGTTTACCCGTTCCCGCAGGGCTGGAGACAATAGACCTTTAAGCGCGGCGGTAACAATTGGTTTGGTTTGTTGTTCGGCCAGATCTCCATATAGACCAACTTGGAGATCGTTAATGCGTCCGCCAGCCAATTGGCTGACCATATTACCGATCGTTTCTGCAAGTTGGAGATATGGTTTCAGTTGCTGAAGTGCATCTGGGTGTAAGCCAGGAATATTCACCGCCGACCGAGCTGGCAGCCCCAGCAACACGTCCCGAATCTGTTCGGCAACATCTAAAGCAACATTTACCTGTGCCTCGGCTGTAGATGCTCCTAGATGGGGAGTGAGCACTAATTCTTTGCCTAAGGAACGTAACTCAGATTCGCCCAATGGTTCAGTTGCAAATACATCAATAGCCGCCCCAGCGATCGTCCCATCACGCAATGCTGCGGCTAAAGCTGCTTCGTCAATAATGCCGCCCCGCGCACAGTTGATAATCCGCGCTTGGGGTTTCATCTTCGCCAATGTCTCGGCGTTAATCAGATTGGCAGTTTCTGGCGTTTTGGGAATATGCAGGGTGATGTAGTCTGATTCGCGGAAAATAGTATCCAAATCCACTAGCCTACAACCCAACTGTTCCGCACGTTCAGCCGAAATAAACGGATCGTATGCTAATAATTTCATCCCCATCGCTTTTGAGACAGTGGCGACATGAGAGCCAATTTTACCTAAACCAACAACACCAAGAGTTTTCTTGTAAACTTCGGTACCGACAAACTGTTTGCGGTTCCACTGTCCGCTTTTCATCGACTGATTAGCTTCGGGGATATAGCGAGACATCGAGAGCATCATCGCCAATGCGTGTTCGGCAGCCGCGATCGTGTTACCTTCAGGAGAATTGACGACTACAATCCCTTTGCGAGTAGCTGCGGGGACATCCACATTATCCACCCCCACACCTGCGCGGCCGATAATTTTGAGATTGGTAGCAGCTTCGATAATTTCTTTGGTGACACGGGTTTCCGATCGAATCATAATCGCATCGTAGTCGCCGATAATCCGCACCAATTCTGCTGGCGGTAAGCCAATTTTAACATCTACTTGTGCGACTTGCGAAAGGATATCAATCCCCGCTTGGTCGATGGGATCGGAAACAAGAACTTTAGACACGATCGGTTAAGGATGATAAAGGTTAGGGCAATAGCACATTTTAACTGGATTATCCGTCCAACGGGGTTATCCTTTGGTTCAATTTTACAATCTAAATTGTGAGAAGTACTTTTTGTGAGGATCTGTAGGTTCAAAAATTGGCGATTGAGTTGAGAGATTTCAGCCGCAGGAGCGATTACCTAGCAACAGTTATAATGATTTAAACCAAACTAAACCGTTTATAATTAAATCATTATGAATAATAATAATTATCTAGTGGCGGTATTGTCCGATCGCATCCAAGCTGAATCAGCATATACACTGTTGGAAAAGCAAGGCTTACCCCTGAGTAAAATTACCATTCTCGGTCGAGGCTACAAAACTGCCGATGAATTTGGACTAATTGACCCGAATGAAGTAGCCCAGAAGCAAGCTAAACTGATGGCAATTTGGTTGGTACCATTTGGTTTCATTGCTGGAATTGGCTTTAGTCTCTCAACCAACTTACAAACATTTGCCTGGGCAGGCGAAATCGGCAACCATATCGTCGGTGGATTACTAGGCGCAATTGGTGGTGCGATGGGTAGTTTCTTCATCGGTGGCGGTGGTGGTATTGCCTTTGGCAGTGGTGACGCGCTACCCTATCGCAACCGGATTAATGCTGGTAAATATCTAATTGTGGTTGAAGGCTCTCAATTACTCCTCCAACAAGCAACAACAATATTGCGTAAATGCGATCTCGAAAATATTCAAAGCTATATCGATATGTATCAATAGATATTTAGTAATCCTCAACGAATATCTTAACCATTTCCATCCAGATCTAAAGCACTGCATTTAGTTAAATAACTGTCGATCGATCTAAAAATACCACTTTCAACTTTCAACTTTCAACTAATATGTTGCCCAGAGAAGAATTATTAAAACGTGTCGAAAATCGAGAAGTCGTAGCACGAGCGATCGATCTTGCCGAACAAGCAATTAAAACTTGGGAAATAGTCGAAACAGACTTTCTTTCTCCACCAGAAATTGCTGAAATCACATCAGTATTTAGCCGTCTCACCGACATCGAAATCATCGCCACAGGTGGCTATCCTCAAGCCGAGCGACAGCGACTGGGAATCTGTCGGAGCGAAATACCCTTTGAACTCAATCAAGTCCCGTTAGCGGCTGTTCACATTGCGGGAAATTTCTTATTCGATCCACCTACCCATCGCGATTTTTTAGGTTCGATGCTGGGTTGTGGCATTGTCCGAGACAAAACAGGTGATATCATCGTCCTAGGCGAACAAGGTGCCCAAGCAATTGTCGCACCTGAATTGGTCGAGTTTTTAGAAACTAATTTGACTCAAGTTCGATCGGTACCTGTCAAAACTCGGCAGATAGATTTGAGTGAATTAAAGATTCGCGAACCCAAGAAAAAGGAGATGGTCACGACGGAAGCTTCGATGAGACTAGACGCGATCGCTTCTGCTGGATTTGGCATGTCCCGTAGTAAAATGGTGGATCTAATTTCGAGTGGTGATGTGCGTGTAAATTGGAAAGATATCGGTCAATCTGCTCATGCTCTCAAAGCAGGCGATCTGATTGCCATTCGCGGCAAAGGTAGACTAGAAATTGGTGAAGTAGCCATCACAAAAAAAGAACGGTATCGAATTAATTTAACCAGATATATGTAAGTAAAACATGATTTTAAGTGGTAATCCACAAGTATCTAAACAATCAGAAGAGTGAGTTCAATAATGCTGGAGATACCATCCAGAAGACAGAACCTAAAGCCTAAAACCTAAAGCCTAAAACCTAATTTAATATGCAAGTCCAATTTCGTGAGTTCAGTCAATTTGATGTTTGGTTTTGGTTGGAATTTAGTAACGTGCCTTCAGAACAAGAGAAGAAATTGGTCGAAGAAGTTTTTTCCTCGTGGTTTTTCTTGGGTAAATTAGGTGGATTTAATGCTGAGAATAGTCAAGTCCAAGAAACAGGTTTGGAGCTGAGTTATATGGACTATGACAACGATGCGGCTGACAGCAGCATGATGTCTGTAATGCATAATATGGGAGACTTTGAGTACGAAGGAAATTGGGCGCGCTGTTGGATGGATTTAGGTACTAGTGACTCGATCGCGATCGATATTTTGATCAATTCACTTTACCAATTAAACAAAGAATACGTCGAAATTCTTCAGCTATTAATTGGCGGTGAAAATGAGGAGTGGGAAATAGATCCTAGTTATAAAGAGTCCCTATTTCAGGATATTAACTAAAGATTGATGCTCTGGCGGCAGTGGCTCTGCCACAGATCTTCATCTCGCGAGAACTCACCCAGAGCAATTTCGTTAGAATGTGTGAGACGACTACAAGCCTCGCAACTTTTCTGAATGAGTAAAGAACTGTACCAACAAATCCAAGAATTCTATGATGCTTCCAGTGATCTGTGGGAAGAAGTCTGGGGCGAACACATGCACCACGGCTACTATGGCAAAGATGGGACTCGTAAACTAGATCGTCGTCAGGCACAGATCGATCTAATTGAAGAACTACTAAATTGGTCTGATGACTTCACTACAAATCGACCTCAAGAGATCCTGGATGTCGGTTGTGGAATTGGTGGAAGTAGCCTCTATTTAGCCGAAAAATTTGGTGCTAGGGTGACAGGGATTACGCTTTCGCCCGTCCAGGCAAATCGGGCAAAAGAGCGAGCAAAAGCAGTAGGATTGCAAGCAAAGGCTGATTTTCAAGTAGCAAACGCGCTGAATATGCCTTTTGCTGACGATAGCTTTGACCTGATATGGTCATTGGAAAGTGGCGAACATATGCCGGACAAGGGGAAATTTTTGCAGGAGTGTTACCGAGTATTGAAACCAGGTGGAAAATTGATCCTCGCTACTTGGTGTCATCGTCCGACAAATGCAGTGACTCCACTCACTGGTGACGAGGAGAAACATTTACAAGATATCTATCGGGTTTATTGTTTGCCCTATGTAGTTTCGTTACCAAAATATACTGAGATTGTCGAACAATGCGGCTTCAAAAATTTGCGCGTTGATGATTGGTCTACCGCAGTTGCCCCATTTTGGGATGTGGTGATCGATTCGGCGATTACACCTAAAGCGGTGATGGGACTGTTTAAGGCTGGTTGGAAGACGATTGAGGCCGCAATGTCGTTGAAGTTGATGAGTGGAGGTTATCAGCGGGGATTGATTCGGTTTGGGGTAATTGCGGCAACGAAATAAACTCAAAGATCGGCAAATTGCGAACTATCTGTTCACAAATATCGTCGATATAGCAAGTTCCGTTGGCGTAGCCTCTCAGAATGAGAATCAGTAACGTTAACTCGTAGGGGCGGTGCTTCATGCCCGCCCTCTAGGGTGTAAGCTTCTTAGTTAGGATCGCTATAGATCTCTGCTGAACCCCTAAATTCTAAATTTTCCCCACCTATTGACTCGAACAGAGATCCCAAATTTCATTCTATTGAGAGGCGACTGTATTGAGATCCGACTGGTAAAATGTAGCCAAAATAATCAGCTAACAATACAAGATTAACCGTTAATCCTGCTTGGAGAGTGTGACGACATCAGGTTGCTACAAATAAAAAGCATTAGAGTTTGATTTTATGGAAATTGAGTGCATTCATTTCTATGTTGTAGATGCTACCCAAATGCGAGATTTATTGATCGAAAAGATGGGTCTACAAGTTTTGGGTGATGCTATCACAACAAGGCTAGAAAAACGAGTTAACGAACATACGATCGAATATCTGGTTGGTAACTCTCACCTATTATTTTCAATCTCATCACCACTCAATTCAGCTAGTCCTGTTGCCGATTATCTTCAGCGTCATCCTTCGGGTGTGAAGGATATTTCGTTTCGGGTTTCAGATCTAGATTTGATCAGACAAAAAATAAATAATCTGGGAATTAAAATTCTGGCAGCTTCATCAGTTGATAGTGATGAGTTGCCATGGTTGCGAATTCAAGGCTGGGGTTCGATCGAACATACTATAATTCAAGCTTCATCAGTATTAGTAGACTCAACTAAATTCGATCTGAATGAGTCGATTATAGGTATCGATCATCTAGTCTTAAATGTTGCTGCTGGTGAACTAGCTGCCGCAGCAACTTGGTATCAAAATCTGTTTGATTTTCACGTCCAACAGATATTTGATATTCAGACAGATCGTTCTGGATTAACAAGCAAAGCACTAGTTAGTTCCTGTGGGAAGATCAGATTTAATATTAATGAGCCTAGTTCGAGTAATTCTCAAATTCAAGAATTTTTAGATCTAAATAGAGGAGCAGGTATTCAACACATTGCCTTGGCGACTAATCATATTCTGCAAACTATCGATCGAATGCAACAGCAAAAATTAGCTTTTTTGTCAATTGCCAAAACTTATTACACTCAGTTGAGAATTAGAGCTAAAGCAGCAGAAAATCTATCTCTCAACGATGATGAGTGGCAAAAACTCGAAAGTCTGCAAATTTTAATTGACTGGTCTGATGCTGCCAATGAAGCTTTACTACTACAAATATTCACTCAACCCATCTTTGAAGCCCCCACCTTCTTTTTTGAAGTGATTGAACGCCGCAATCGAGCGCAAGGATTTGGACAAGGCAACTTTCAAGCATTATTCGAGGCAATTGAGCAAAGCTCAGACTTTCGTGAACGAGCAGTATAATAGTTCCTGTTCGATCTTTCCTGAACTTAACCAACAGAAATTCCACACCGATAGACTTCGGGCAAGTTACAAAAATGAGCAGTACGGGGTAAATGCTGATATACCAAGTCTTCACCAGCGATATGAGTTGATAACTTTACAAAGGCTACAAACTGATCAAGGTCGATTTCAGCCAGAAGAAGAGTCTTAATTTGTGAAAAACGCTATAAATGGCTGATGTTATCGATCGACTAAATATGAGAAATTGAATAAGTAATGGTAATTAAATTTCTAGCAACGATCCACATCACCGCTGAGACTAAAATTATCCAATCACCAAAACCTTCTTTCCGGCTAGCTCAATCGGCCGAAAGTACTTAGTCAACAGTCCATTTTACCCACGGAAACGATCGTGTCTAGCGACGAAACACCCACAGTCCCTTTTCCCTGGTCGGCATTTTTGAGTCAGCCAGTTTTTCATCACAAGTCTAAGCTGATTCTTAATCCCACAGTATTTCAGCAAGTATATCAAGTTCGTCTGCTAGAAAGTTGTCTTCACAAACAGCTCTCATCTGCTAAATATCGGAAACTGAGTGGTTAACACCATTGAATAGAATTAGTTGGGAAACTTGATGCTTTTAATTCGCACGTTGTAGTTGACCATTTTTTCAAAGTTAATACCATACTTTAGCTACATCTCTTGGCTAAATGATTTATACACATCAAGAAGTCCCCCTTTTTCAGGGGGACTTTTTTAGATTGATTTGATTTAATTATCACTATGATAATTTTTTGTCAACTAATATTTAGTGCAGATAGTAGTGATTGCTACTGTTTTATATTTCCGTATTTTATGACTCAAAAATTTGACATTTGTCATTACATTTTTTCTAATTGGTAACGAAACTTACAGTTTTCCAAGCAGTCAAAAACGACAATAGGTTCAGAGAAAATGGCAATAATCAATTTTAATGCCTTAAATGCGAGGAAAGATCGGTAGACATATGAGTCAATTTTCACGAAGAAAGTTCATGTTCGCATCTGGTGCCACTGCCGCAGCTAGTATCTTAACTAATGCCTGTAGTAAAAAAATTGAGGGCGAAACCAAAAGCTCCACAGCGGAAGCAACTCCAGCAGCTATCATTGCAGCAGGAGACGCACCAGAAGTCACCATAGCTAAATTAGGATTTATTCCCCTTACCGATTCTGCACCATTAATCATTGCAAAAGAGAAAGGTTTGTTTGCTAAATATGGGATGAAAGATGTCGAAGTACTCAAGCAAACTTCCTGGCCGGTTACCCGCGATAATTTAGAAACTGGTTCTGCTGGTGGCGGGATTGATGGAGCACATATTCTTTCTCCCATGCCCTATTTTATGACGATGGGGATGACCAAAACGAAGCAGCCTGTACCGATGTATATTTTGGCACGGTTGAATACAAATGGTCAGGGAATTTCAGTTGCAAATACTTATAAAGATGCCAAGATTCAACTTAAAGGTGCAGGATTTAAGGAGGCTTTGGTTAAGGCTAAATCTGGTGGTAAAACTGATCTAAAAATAGCTGTTACTTTTCCCGGAGGTACTCATGATTTATGGATGCGTTACTGGCTAGCAGCCAATGGTGTCGATCCGAATAAGGATGTTTCAGTCGTTCCGGTTCCACCACCACAGATGGTGTCGAATATGAAAACAGCCAGTATGGAAGCCTTTTGTGTGGGTGAACCTTGGAATGCTAGGTTAGTCAATCAAAAGTTGGGCTACACGGCATTAGTAACTGGAGAATTGTGGAAAGATCATCCCGAAAAAGCTCTATCAATGCGTGCAGATTGGGTTGATAAAAATCCTAAAGCTGCAAAAGCAATTTTGATGGCAGTCATGGAAGCTCAACAGTGGTGTGATAAGCCAGAGAATAAAGAGGAAATGTGTAAGATTATTTCCATGCCCAAATGGTTTGATGTCCCCGTTGCTGATATTCTTGGTAGGATTCAGGGCAAAATCGATTATGGCGATGGTAGAACTGAAACAGCTTATCCAAATTCAATGAAATTCTGGGCGGATAATACTTCTTATCCTTATCAAAGTCATGACATGTGGTTCTTAACTGAAAACATGCGGTGGGGTAATATTCCAACTGATTTTGTTAAGGCGAAGGAGTTGGTTAAAAAGGTGAATCGTGAGGATTTATGGAAGGCGGCGGCGACGGCATTAAAAGTTGATGCTGCTCAGATTCCGACTAGTACTTCGCGTGGGGTGGAAACTTTCTTTGATGGGGTGAAATTTGATCCGGCGAAGCCAGAAGAATATCTCAAAGCTCTCAAGATTAAGAAAGCCTAAATTAATTGGAGCGGTGATACGTGAGTATCGCTGTCTCGACTAACTAAGGCTTTGACAATAAAAATACTAGTCCAATTTTAGAATCATCGATCGAGCATAGTCATTAAAGTTGCCGCGTAGATCCTTACCCCACCCCAACCCTCCCCTTATAAAGGGGAGGGAGCAGGAAAAGCCCCCCTTTATAAGGGGGGTTGGGGGGTAACACCATTACCGCAGTTAGCTCCAAATGACTAATCAGTGATGGCGAATTATTAATAACGAAACCAGGAGAATTATGGCAGCGAGTAGTAGTCGGCAAGTCAGCAAAAATCTTAGAGGCGGGAATGTTAATAGCAACTCTTGGATTGTG
>JANYIT010000192.1 GCA_025358725.1 Chamaesiphon sp. GL140_3_metabinner_129_sub | reverse complement strand
TACAATCCCTGAAATTTAGGGTAGGGGCCATTCATGAATTGCCCCTACCCTAAATTTTGATAGGGATTTATACAGCCAATATCAGTAACGCCTTTTTTTTGAATTAGAGAAACGATCGATGTAGCAATGAATTTGGGTAATTTAATTGTAGAAGCGATTAAGTTTGATCTTCCGCTGATGGCTATGCAGGCTTGAGAAACAGCCGATTAGCCAGCATTATCAAACCCTTCGAGCATTTAAGCCTAGAAAATTATCTACTATTTCGATCGAGATATTTATGCGCCGAAAAATTCTGGTTTGTGCCTTGCTAATCTATGCCTCAATCCTACCAGCAAGTGCTAGCACTGAAAATCGAGAAGATGTATTAACCTCGCAAGATCTTCATACTGTGGCATCTGAAGCTAAGTCTTGGAGAGGTACCCGCTATCGATATGGTGGTAAAGACAAGAATGGGGTAGATTGCTCCCACTTTGTCTATGCTGTCTACAACCAGATCTTTGAGGGATATAGTTACCGGATGGCTAATGAATATTTACACGATTCAGACTTTGCCTTAACTAAATCCCCACTGGTAGGTGATGTGATTATCTTCCCTTCTGTTGGTGGTTCATCAGCACATATGGGTATCGTTACTGATGTGCATGGGCGAAAGTTTATCGGTGCCCAATCTAGTACTGGCGTGAAGGAAGCCAGCTTTGCACCTGGAAGTTATTGGGGCAAACGTCCTTATAAAATTTTGTCATTACTGGCTGATAGCTAGTACTGAGCGGCGTAAATAACAGTACTATTTTAGATGGGAGATGGGAGATGGGAGATGGGAGATGGGAGGAGCTGATGGTGGCTTAACTTATGCCGCTTAATACTAATTTGAGTTGGGAGGATCAGCGGAGATTTAAAGATGATTTTCGATCGCGATATAATAAAACCATAGCTCCACTGTGATGAATTATGGAACAACGCTTAACCACACAACAGCTCAATCAAATTGTTGGTGAAGTCGGGCGATTGGCTAATCGTCAACAAGCAGAACTCGATCGATCTGAAGTCGAAAAAATTCTCCAAGAACTAAGTCTACCGCCGGAACTATTGGATGAGGCAATGGTGCAAGTCCAGCGTAAAGAGGCTTTGGCTCATCAGCGCAAACGAAATCTGGGGATCGAGATCGCGAGTGTTACGGCACTGGTTATGCTGGTAGCAGGGACTAGTCTATTCTTTCAAAATAAAGCTACCTCGATCGCTAAAGTAATCGCTAGTCAAGATCGAGTTACGCTAGTGCAGGATGGTGGCGAGAATCTCAAGTCAGTCAGCACAGGATCTGAGCTGGCTTATCGAGTGACGCTCAGTGATGCCCCCATCGGTGAAAAATTGAACCTCACCTGTAATTGGCTCGATCCTACTGATAAGATTGCCCACACCAATCGCTACGAAACCAAAAATATTACTACCCCCACCTGGAATACCCAATGTCGCTATCTGATTCCAGTCGGTGCTACTACAGGTACGTGGAAAGTCCAAATTCTAACTGGTGATAAACTGCTTAAACAGGCACCTTTTGACGTTAACTAATGGGGCAAGATTTTGATCATGGTGTCGCGATTTTAACCGAACAATTAGTCGGTTATTGGGGTAAAGACAATTGCGCCAGATCACTCTCCAATTTACTCGCAGCACCAATTCAACCTCTAACTGAAGCCCCCATCGGCATGTCGGCATCTGGGCTAGAAAATGACTGTTGGGTGAGATTGCAAGGTAACGATCTCGTCCTGGGGAGAGAACCCTTCGGGCGGACGCAATTATACTGGATAGAGCGCGATGCGACGATTTGGTTTGCTTCGCATCTGCGACTATTATTGCCGCTGATCTCTGAGCCAGAAATCGATTTAGGCGGGCTTTATGGCTATAGTTGCTGTTCCTATGTACCGACACCATTAACACCCGTCAGGGGCATTCAGGCGGTACCAGCGGGGGCAGAATTATGTTGGTCATCGAGCAGTTCCCCACCAGTTACCATTACGAGCTGTCAGTGGCAGCAGGCACCTGCACAAATAACTGAAGCAACAGTTGCGATTAAACAACTTCAAGCTTTATTGCAGTCTGCGGTGCAACGCCAAATTCAAGATTTACCAGATCAGCCTGTTGGTGTATTTTTATCTGGAGGATTGGATTCGTCGATCGCCGCTGCACTTCTGGTGCAAAATGGTGCCAAAGTCCGCGCCTATACGCTCGATTTCGGTGAGGTTGGTATTTCAGAACAACCCTATGCGGAACAAGTAGCTAATTATCTCCAGATTCCACTAGTAAAAGTACCTGTAAATCCTCGGCTGGTGAGAAAGTCGATCGATCTTACTGCCCGCGCTCTAGACTTACCCTATGGGGATGGGGTGACTGTGCCCCTGTATCTACTCTGTCAAGCTGCTAGTCAAGATGTCTCAGTTATTTTCAATGGAGAAGGGGGAGATCAATTATTTGCAGGTTGGACGAATAAGCCGTTAATCGCCGCGAGTCTTTATGGGGGAAATACGGATTTGATCCAGCCGTATCTTCAGACATTCCATCGGCTGCATGGTTATACTCAGCAATCATTTCAACCTCAGATCGTCGAGCAAATCCAGTCGCTAGATCCTGCTGATTGGATTAGTGCTGCTCTAGATCCAGCTTTTGCACCCGAACTGCTCCACCGTTTACGAAGAGCCAGCCTGATGCTCAAAGGTGCCCAAAATATCCATCCTCGCGCTACTAATTTAGCTAGTTGGCATGGATTGAAGGTTCGATCGATCTTCTGCAATCTAGAATTGGCAGAATGGACATTTGGCGTGTCTGGTACTCTCCATCTCCAAGGTGCCTGTGAGAAATATATCCTCAAACGAGCGGTAGAACATCTGCTACCTGCTGAAATTGTCTGGCGGACAAAGCGGGGGATGGGTGTACCACTCACGGCTTGGTTATTTGAAGAATTGTGGTCAGATTTGGGGAGTTGGTTAAATCCTCAAGTTCTGGATCAAGCAGGTTTTTGGCAGCCAGATTTGGCTGCTAGATTGGTGAGTGGCAAATTTGGCGGATCGATTCAAGGTCGGCGGATTGGAGAGATTTTATGGTTAATGATCATGTGGGAGCGTTGGCGCACGCAGGTATTCGGCGCGCAGCCGACTGGTTGGAGTTGGAATCATCCCTTCTGGTTGCCACAACCATTGTGGCGATTTATCCTAAAAACAGTTGATAAGCTGGATTAGTGCGTTCATCCCAGTAGCGGTATGGAGTTCGATCGAGAAAATCATACCAGTCTTTCATCTCGGTGGGGGGAACTTCAATCCCGATTAAAATCCGTCCATAATCGGCTCCATGATTGCGATAGTGAAATAAACTAATATTCCAATCAGGATTCATACTATTGAGGAATTTTGTTAATCCGCCCGTGCGTTCGGGAAATTCAAACCGATAGAGGAGTTCGTCTTGAGCGACGGGCGAACGTCCACCCACTAAATGGCGGATGTGGAGTTTTGCCATTTCATCGTCGGTGAGATCGAGCGTCTGAAAACCTTCTGCGGTTAACTTATCAATAATAATCGTCGTATCTGCCCGATTTTGGACTTGTACACCGACAAAAATATGCGCTTGAGTTGCATTTGCCATCCGGTAGTTAAATTCGGTCAGATTGTGCGTCCCCAAACAGGTACAAAAGCGACGAAAACTCCCCCGCTCCTCGGGAATAGTCACCGCTAAAATTGCTTCCCGATCTTCGCCAACTTCCGCACGCTCGGCGACAAATCGCAGCCTGTTGAAATTCATATTCGCCCCACAAGCCACCGCCACTAAAGTTTCACCCTCGATTTGTTCCCGCTCGATATAAGCCTTTGCACCAGCGATCGCTAATGCACCCGCAGGCTCTAAGATCGATCGAGTATCCTCGAACACATCCTTAATCGCTGCACAGATATCATCGGTATCGACGAGGATCACCTCATCTACATACTTTTGACACAAGCGGAAAGTTTCTACACCCACTTCCTTTACCGCTACCCCATCAGCAAATAAACCCACTCGATCGAGTTTAACCCGTTCTCCTGCCGCAAGCGATCGACTCATCGCATCCGCATCAACTGGCTCCACCCCAATAATTTTCGTTTCAGGATACAGCCGCTTCACATAAGCCGCAATCCCCGCAATCAAACCACCCCCACCAATCGCCACAAAAATCGCCTGAATCGGCTGTTGATACTGACGCAGAATTTCCATTCCAATTGTCCCCTGTCCCGCAATTACATCAGGGTCATCAAAAGGATGAATAAAAGTTAAACCGCGTTCCGCTCCAAGCTGACAAGCATAAGCATAAGCATCATCATAGGTTTCTCCACACAAGATTACTTCTGCCCCTCTAGCTGCAACAGCATTAACCTTCATCTGTGGAGTCGTTACAGGCATCACAATCGTCGCCTTAGTTCCCAACCGCTTTGCACCCAAGGCGACACCCTGAGCATGATTCCCCGCTGAAGCAGCAATTACCCCCCGTGCTAATAATTCCGGCGAGAGTTTTGCCATCTTATTATAGGCACCTCGCAGCTTGAAAGAGAAGACAGGTTGCATATCCTCCCGTTTGAGCAAAATCTGATTTTTCAGCCGTTCAGAGAGGATAGGGGCGCGATCGAGCGGTGATTCGATCGCCACATCATAGACAGCCGCAGTGAGGATCTTTTGGAGGTAATCAGGATCGCTAGGCATGAACAAAAACAGAATGGGAGTTGGTGTAGATCTAGTCTACGATCCTTCTGCTGGGTCCGGTGGCGATCGAGAGTATTTAACTCTACAACTCCCCTGCCGTGGCTAAATTACACCAATAAAATAGATAGATTTCACTGCAATACATAAAATGCCCTCAAAATTCAAGGTAGGGGCAATGTCTTGTCGGTTTTTTATTCGGAGGGAACCTCCGAATAAAACCGCCGCTTCATGAATTGCCCCTACCTTGAATTTCAGAGATTGTCTGTAAAGTAAATTGATAAAATACTAGATCTGCTTCAAATACTCTTTCTACTTGCGACGGCGAGTTGGCTTTACGGCTGGAGCAGGTAAAATTTCAGGCGTTTTGACATCAGGTTGTACAGGCTTAGTTGGCGAAAACATCGCTCGCGACCCCTGTAACTGCTTCTCTAGTAAAGCAGTTTCTATGGGCAAGTTAAAACTGCGGATATTAGTTAAACTACCAATAGTTTTCATATTGAGTAGTGACAATCCCAGCATCGTATCAGCAGAGATTTTTTCTGGCTGTGCTTGCAAACTATAAGCCACCATATAAGTTTCACCAGCCATCGCGATCGTTTGACCTTTTGTATAGTAGCTAGCATTAAAAGCCCCACCAAAAAAGGAAGAAAATATCATTTGAAAAGTATTCCCAATTTCAAATTGTCCACTGGTGCTAAGTCCGCGCCATTCTGGAGTCAAATCTTTGAGTTTGATCGTATTAGCAACAGTTTTACCAGCAAGAATTTCATTCAGACTGGTTTCAGCAGCAAAACTTGGAGCAATTGTAGTTGTGATGGTAGCAGCAGCGATCGCTAATCCAATCAAGATCTGACGCATTGATAACATATAAATGATAAATTACTATTCGGGGTGAATTATTTAGGTTCAGCAGTGAATTAACCGATACCATCGATGACTGGATGAAAATAGAAAGCAAATCCTAACACAACATAAGCGGCTAATAGCAAAGAACCTTCTAGCCAATTTGATCGACCATCAGAACTAATTGAATTGGCAATTAATACTGATACAGCAACAGCAACCAATTCAAATGGATTGAAATTTAAGTCCATCGGTTTGCCCATAATATATCCAGCCAATACCAAGACTGGCGCAACAAATAGAGCAATTTGCAAACTCGAACCTAGCGCAACAGATACAGACAAATCCATCTTATCTTTCATTGCCACCGTTACGGCTGTCGCATGTTCTGCGGCATTTCCCACGATCGGCACTAAAATTACCCCAGTAAATAAAGCTGTCAAGCCCAACTCTTTGGTGGCAACTTCAAGAGTGGAAACGAGAAATTCTGATTCGACTGCGACTAATAAAGTACAGCCGAGTAATACCGAAATCCACAGCGGTAAATTAACCTTACCGTGGTCATCATCACCTGCAAGATTGGCTGAAGCCAATTCTTCGGGATTCATCGCTGCCAAACCATCATCGTCATACAGATAAGTATGAGTCTTCATCGAAAAGATCAGTGTCAAACCATAGACAATAATTAGGACGATCGATACTGCGATCGATAGTTTCTGAATTGCATCATTGTCGATTCCACTGGAAGTATAGTCCACTGCTGTTGGCAATAACAGTGCAATCACTGCCAGATTCAAACTAGAAGCACTGACCCTAGCGACGATTGGTTGGAATGTCTGCTCCTTAAATTTCAAACCACCGAGCAACATCGAAAAACCCATTACCAGCAATAAGTTACCAATAATCGAACCCGTAATACTGGCTTTGACGACATCAATCAATCCAGCATTGAGCGCAACCAACGCAATAATCAGTTCTGTTGCATTCCCAAAGGTGGCATTTAATAAGCCACCAAGGGCAGGCCCCATGACCACTGCGATTTCTTCGGTCGCAGTGCCCATCCATGCCGCCAAGGGAATAATTGCTAGGGCAGAAGTGACAAACACAATCTGGTCACTCCAGCCTAAAAAGTGACCCGCGATCGAAACTGGAATAAATAGCAGTAAAACAGAAAGAACATTCTTGAGATTTAGCATTAACGTTTGGATTGATACACCGTCTCTTTAGAGTACCCGATTCCTTCCACTGGCTTTTGATCAGCTTGTAGTGAAATTCAAATTGTTCCAATTCTCATCCAGACCGAAAGCCGGAGGCAACCGAATAGCTGAACGGATGATAAACATCTTTTGATCGAAAAGCCCATGACTTTCGATCTGATTAGTCTATATCTTTCTGTTTGATCGTCTCAACCGTTGTGGGGATCTAGTTTCTTGCCTTAATATCTTACTTTTTACCAAACAAGCCACCAAATATTCCTTCGCTAGGTTTTTTTTGTGCAGTCTTGCCATTTGAAGTATTGCGAGTACTATGAGCTGCACGATCAAATTCTTGTTTTGATTGAATAACTTGAGGATCTTTAGGTGCGAGTTGAATAGCTTTGTCGATCGAAATTCTCGCCATCGTCGTTTGTTGCTGGCGCAGATAGACTAATCCCAGTAAAGCATGAGCGCGAGCATTATTTG
>JANYIT010000126.1 GCA_025358725.1 Chamaesiphon sp. GL140_3_metabinner_129_sub | reverse complement strand
GGCCAAGTTATGCTTGACAACCACAAGTACCTGTCTAGAAAAATCCCAGTAGCAGTAGTTCACCACAATAACCTCAGCCAACTGGATCTCGTTGCGGACTACGCTGTCCGACCCGCCTTGAGGTCTTTTTCTGAGCAGGCTCGGCTACAGGTAGAGGCATTTCAATTTGAACCGGATCTACAGCCAGATCGTTAGTGACATTCAAAGTCTCTTGAACTGGATCTGGCTCGGTGACAGACTTTTTACTCCTTCTTTTCTTAGCTGGAGCAGGTTCAACGATAGTCTCGACAGTCTCGATAGATACCGCTACTGACTCAGTGGCAGAGTTCGCAGAACGCTTTTTCCTGGGTTTTTTAGCAGGTGGCGGGACATCCTCCACAACCACTGTTGTGGAGACAACAGGCGTAGGCACAGTCGTTGATGTCATCCCAGATTGTAGCAACCGCCATAAATGGTCGCGCCGACTTTCAGAGTAGCCCAGTTTTTGTTCGCCCTCAATCGCATCCAGAGCCATCCGTTCGCATTGAGACAAAGATAGCGCATGTTCTTCTATTCGCCCTTGAGTCAAAGTATCACTACCATCGCGGATAGCTGCCGCTACCGCCCGAATCAGCCAGTCCTTGAGCACACCAATACAACCAATCGACCGTTCGTAAAAATAGAACCAATGCTGCATCAAAGCAGGGAGATCGGTCGTCAGCGGCACCTGCTTCAGCAGTGCCAATAACACACCCTGAAAATCCTGACGATCTTGCTCGTGTTGAAACAGATAGCGCGGAAAATGCAGATCCAAACCCCGCCGCGATGCTTGACCGCTTAAATTGCGAAAGTTTAACAGTTCGTAGGTCCCAATCAGAATGTGCAGCACCCCAGTCACATTCGTCATCGACTTAATCCAATCCAATTGGTCGAGTAGTTTACCACCACTCGCGCCACTCCCAACATTCATCAAATGTTGGGCTTCGTCGAGAATAACGGCTCTTACGCCCCGTTTAGCCATCGTTGCTTCGAGCGCATGACGCAGTTCGGGAGAATCATTAAACTGGGTAGCTTTGCTCCGTCCACGTCCTTTCTTCTCGATGGTTTGTTCGGTATCGATATCGACCAATAACCGACGTTCGTAGAAGGGTTCTCCCAACAGTTTCAGCGCAGTGCGATAGTAATCCGCTCGGTTGAAAGCTCCACCATCTGGTGGGCGTGTTTCCAGCAGCAATAAAGGCACTGGTGCAGAATCACCAGTACTATAACCGGATCGATCTGTCGTAGCTGCTGGTAAGATCTCATTTAAACGTCGGGAAATTTGACGAATCATCGTCGTTTTACCCACCCCAGAAGGCCCATAAATCAGGACATGAGCAAAACCAGCGGGTTCTTGAATTGCTTGCATCAACACCTTATCTACTTGGAGTAGTTGAGGATGTGAAACGGCATACTCTTTAAAGTGAGTCAGCTTGGCTGTTAATTCCAGCTTTAGATCGAGAGTCACGACATCCTTCATTAACGGTACTCCTCAAACAGTGGGATTTGGGACAGATCTATAACCAGGGCTGGATTGGGTTGAGTGGGAGAAATGTCTTGAAAACTGCTCAAGAGTGGTTCTGTCTGTGTCTGGGGCTGGCTCTGTTGAACAGACGAAGCTCTTTGTCCGAGTGAATTGAGCACATTTTGTCCCTCCAAATCGCGTAAGCGTTGCAGCATTAGAGCCTCGTGAGCGGTGACATTACTGAGAAAATCAGCCAACCGTTTAGCAGAAATAGTAGTAGGAGTCTGGGTGAGTTTGGCTTGTTGCTTAATTTCTAGCGAAGCCAACAACAGTTCTCGTTCGCTCCGCCCTGAGAAAATGCTGTAATACTGCGAGATGCACTTGACCCATCGCCCTTGAACGTAAGCATAAGCAACACCCAAATCGAAGGGGTCGTAACGCACCGATACTTTCGTGCGTTCGACTTCAGGATGGCGGAAAGCATCGCTCCAGTAGTAGAGATAATTGAGTTTAATCCCCTTGCCTGGTTGGACTAACGCTTGTCCAGAACGCGGACTGGGATGAGTGGAGAGAATAAAGTCTTCATCATAGGCAATCCGCCGATGCAGTCGTTCTCCGGCGTTCATTTCTCCCTGCTCGTAAGCACCCTGGGGTGACATCGATAAGGCTGGGTGTTCGTTTTGGTCGTAAACAACATAGGCATATTCGACCAAATAGGTATATAAATCGCCCAATGTCCACAGGGCATGTTGTTTGGGGTTAACTGCCTTGGTAATTTCTCGCACTTGTTTGGTTGCTTGAGTGTTTCCTAACAAGTTGAAGATTAACTGGGTATTGGTCGTCCCAAACAGTCGCTCGATTACACTGCCAAAGCGGGGTTTAGCTCCAGGACGAGTCTTCTTGGTACAGTGATAACGTGCGAGCAAGGTGTCGAAATAGACGCTGTGGAACTCCTTTCCACCATCGACCACGATGGCTTGCGGGAAGCGACCGAACCGTTGGACGCAGATGCGAATCGCCATCATGCAGGAGCGATAACTAGGTGGGTCGAAGGTCAGATAGATGGCCAGGATGCGGCGGGAAAAGGCATCTACCATCAGCGTCAGCCACGGGCGACCCAATAATCTTCCTGTTGTCGCCGACCGCAATTCTAGATCGAGTTGAGTGTGGTCGATATGGACGATTCCCAAGGGGCGGTCGCCGTGGCGAGGTGTAGTGTAAGTTAGCTCCCAATACCAAGGTTGATGGCGATAAGCGGCTTTAGAGCCTTGGCGTTTTTCGGTCTGCTCGTGAAGCGGTCTTTGATTTCTGCCTCTCGAAACTGCTTCAACCAGCGGCTGAGAGTACGTTTGGGGATGTCGCTCGGCCCTGCTGTTCCTTGTTCTCGGTCAGCCATGACTGCCCCAAACCGTTGGTTAGCTGCTCTCAAATCGCTCGGAGATGCTCCCGCCATTAGTGCCATCACTTCTGGATTCGTGGCTCCTGTGACTTCAGGAAAGCTAATTGCTCCCCCATCGAGGAGTTGGTAAAAGAAGGCGGAAGATATTTGCAGTGGCTGTCCGATTTCGGGTAGTAGGGTCGTGGTTGTCTCACCAAGATTAACTAATGTCCAAAGTCTGCCATCCCAGCGCAGACGAGTGTTGGCAACTAGTGGTGGTAGTGCAGTAGCAGCAATAGTTGTAGCTGTTTGGTGTTGAGAACTCTGTGCATAAGTATCGTAAGTCTGGCGGTCTAGATATAGCTCTACTCGTTCGTGCTGGACTAAGGGAACGGCTGATAGTGGGACGTAAAGGTGGTCGAGTACGAGCATCACATAGACATCATTGGCACCGATTTGCGGTGAGGATGCCAATAGATTGGCTAAAGTGATCCCTGGTGAGCTTTTCACCATCTCTTTCACCCGTGCCAGCATTGATGCCGGAATGTCTGCTTTAAATCTGATGTAGTCCTCTAGAAAAATCAAATTCTGGATATAGATGGGATCTAATGAGGCATCAGTGCGAACGTGATATTCAAGACCAAGTGGAGAAGCATAAGCCTCTCCAGGCGAGCATCGCCATGAGCCATCTGTGGCTATCTGATAGCGAGTGGGGTATTTTTCGCTCAGTTTCTCCAGTTCGGCTTCGGTTTTCCATTCCACCCAGGCGGCTGAATCGGTGCTCAGGACAAAGAAGTCTGGGGTATGGTAGTGACCGATTTTGCGCCCAGACTTGTTGGTGTATTGAATTTTAAAGCAGGATGGTTGGTCGTAATACTCTAGAACAGTTGGGTCGTGTTCCATTAAGTAAATCGCCCACAATTCCACTTTGTGGCTCTCAAATTGGATGGTCATCCCCATTTTCTGGGAAGGATAGGTGCCACTGACATTATTGGCTCGTCCCTGGACGCGACGGCTTGGGGGAGCCGACCGGATCTTGGCGATCGATTCGACGGTTGCTGCTGACAAATTCAGTGTTTGGCACCAGCGTTCAAATTCTCTTGGGTTCAATTTGAGTACTCCTCGGAGTCAACCATATCTTGGCTGAGAGTTCTTGAAAATTGCCATTTTTAGAGATGTTGGCACATAATTCTCAAAAAAAACTCATCGCCTTATTATGATTGAAATTAGGTACTCAACGCCAAGTTATGATAGAAAACTTTATCTCGTCATTGTC
>JANYIT010000059.1 GCA_025358725.1 Chamaesiphon sp. GL140_3_metabinner_129_sub | reverse complement strand
TCCTTCTCCTGAGTATCCGTGTCTGACGACATCGCTACTTTGACAAGCTGGGCACAGAACAGGTTCTAATACCATTTTTCTTTCTCTCTGCTATATCTTGCTTCTATGATACTTCTTTCCACAGATTCAGAACATTACCAGATATTTTGAGTAACGGTGTTATTATCGCCAATCGCACCGATAATATTTTTGTCGATCTTGGGGTGATATTTAGGTGTAGATTCGGTCATTGGCGATTAGGATTGGGGAGTTTTGCCGATATGTTGGGTAACAGTGTTTCTATCACCGATCGCGCCGACGATCGCATCATCACCCATCGTCACGACATACTTCCCACTTTTCACCTCATCAGATTCAGCCAATAATTTGACAATCTCCGCCTTGAGATCGATATTCTCTGGTGCTTCGAGAATTTTCTTTAACTGATGCTCTAGTGAAGCGATCGCGCCTGAATCTTCGGGAGCTTTCGCCACATCCTCCGCTGCTTCGAGCGCGGCTGGTTTCGCTTCTACCTTGGGTTTCAACCGCTGCCAAATCTGCCCGACTAAACCCTCTGCCCCTTTTTCACCTAACTTTTCGGCTCCTTTGTCGATCGCTTTTTGTCCCAATCCCAGCAACACAGGCAATGCTGGAGCCAAATAACTTACTAACACGGCAATATCCATCGGGTTGAGCCTCAACTACAGTTTTTTTCCTATGATAACAAATTCACTATCCGATCGAGGAAAATAGTCTTATATTGCATTCTTTATTCAGCATTAGCTACTTGGTGATTTTTTATATCGAAGCTTGTGTGTCTCTGGGCGGTCGCTGCCAAAACCCTGTTGCTTCGATTGGTAAAAATGAGGAGTTAACGTTTGACTTAATTGAACTAAATCAGTGATATTCAATGTCGATCAAAACCTAAAAATACTAAAAAAACTGTATTTTTCGCTTAATTAATCTCTAGCACCGATCGTGATTGGTGCTTTTTTATTGGTTGTGCAGCACTGGCTTACTAGTGCTTTCTCAATCCCGATTGCTAGCCCTCATCTCGTTGCTTTGCATTGTAGGCGCGAAAGCTAACCATCGCTGTCAGTCCACCTTTTACTCACCGATAATTATCATGACTACGAACGCAGATCGATACTTGACTAACGAACATGCTGCCACCGACTTTTCGTTTCCTTACACACAAGCCTTGAGGGGTGAAAATCCGGCCCAGTGTGGATATTTTGTACCTCTAACCCAGATGGAAAAAGCAGGTTGGCGCGTTATTAATCCCGAAAGCCTGATTGAATATTCCTACAACAGTGGGAAAACAGAAGTAGGCATCTTGTTGAAGCAACCTCGCATGGCTCTCACCCCGATTTGTCAGCTTGGAATGTACGATCGAAAAGCTTCCCAGGACGAGGAAACTCTGGTGGTAATTGGCAAGTGGGATCGGAAGTACCGCAACGAAAATGTGGGCACCTTCCAAATTTACCTGGTGATGTTCTTCGATGAGAATAAACAACCCCTTCATGACATCCCGCTCAAACTTACTGCCAAAGGAGCGCAGCAAGCTACTCTGTCCGACCAATGGCAACGATTCTGTATTGCAGTAGCGCGGTGTCAAGCAAAAGCAAGTAACATCATGTTTCGCCCTCGTGGTGTGGTTTATAACGCTCTGTGCTTATTCCAGCCGCATATTATTCGTAAGAGTGTCGGTGACAAGATTAAGTCCCCTGCTTGCTATGTGGACGGTTATGTAAATCCCACTGTGGATAATTGGCAAGATTTCTTTTTGGGAACCGATGACGATCTTGCCGATGCAGTCGTTGGCATGATGAATCCTCAACCTCGGTTGTTACTCCCCGATCCCACGCCTGGAACGATTGTGATGACTCCCGCTCCAGCAGCCCAGCCCCAAGTCTTGCCATCGCCATCGGTGCCGAATATTGCGGCAGTTCCAGCGATTCCGCAAAGCGGAGGCTTCGCCAACGATAATAGCAATGCGATCGATGTCGCTTCATCCCCCGTCGCCCAAGAGTCAACACCCGTGCCAACTAGTTCAGCTAGTGCTGCAACTGAGACTAAACCCGCACCCGCACCAGAATATATCGATCCACCTGAGTTTGAGGAAGATGAATTTGAAGAGGATGCGGTTGAAGAGGATCGAATCCCCTTTTAACTGATGCCCCAACCAATCGTTCTCGCTGACTATAAGGATTCTCTAACTCCATACCGTCGCCATCGGGAACGGTACTACTGTCCTGTTTGCGATGGTCATAATTTGACCTTTTCGCCAATCGGTAAATGGATGTGTTGGAATATTCCCACCAGAGAGCATCGGCTGGAGATAATGGCTCGACTCGTCCCGAACTTTAAGTGTTCTACCAGACGAGTTCAGCCAGAGTCTTGTCCGATTATGTTGCCGCGAGTCCATCCCGCCTTACTCCATTTCCCCCTGATAAAGCCAGAGCTATTGTCAGATGTGGTGGGGAGACGAACGCACTATTGGTATAGCCACAGTCAACGGGTGGTGCGGATCGATCGTGTCGATGGGAAGTCGATCTTTCCACAGTTCCTTAACGGTTCGGTATGGGTGAATGGTGCGGGCGATCGATCGTGGGCACCATATGGACTATCGCGGCTGCTGCCCTATCCAGATAAGACCAATCTCATCTTGGTAATTGAGGGTCAAAAATGCGTGGAAATTGCTCACAGTCGGGGTATTCCAGCTCTATGTCTTGAAGGGGGAGATTATTCCCATCAAACCATGTTCGATAAGCTGCGGGCGATTCGCGACAGATTGGAACGATTGCTGTTAGTAGTGCTGCCCGACTACGACTTGGATGGCGATCGTAAAGCACAGCGGATTATCCACACTGCTCGTTATTTCTCGCTACCAACGTTGTTACTCGATCCCCTGCAAATCGAGTCAGATCTCAAAGCTGGCGACGATATCGAGCAAATGCCGAGTCTGGGTGCCGATCGATTGCTAGAAATTGTCAAACAGCAGTTACGTCCCCCTTAAAACATCAACAAGCAAGGTTTATTACCCTGCTTGTTGATGTTTTGTGAGTAATTTTGTCTCACCAGCATTACTCACTTATCCACTTACTAGTTGTTGCCAATGAATACCTCAATTATACCAGCCACTTTCAATGAAAACCTCGCGGAAGTGATTGGGTGTTCCAGCCTTCTGACTGATGAAGAACGGCAGCTAACTTTCCAAGAACAGTTAATGCTCGATCGAGAAGCTTATTACCAGGACTCTCAATATTAATCGCTCTCGATTTTTGCCGCCAAGTTGTCATCAGCTTGGCGGTTTTTCTTATTCACCACTACTCAATTATCAATTATGAAAACCGGACGCACGATTGTCGAACTAGCTCAAGAACTACTCGCCCAACAAGAGACTAAACGCGATTTCCATGCCCACACTAAAAACTTGACGATGGTACCATCGGGAGAATTTCAGCTAGAAACAAGCAGTGGTGTAGAAGTCATGCCTGCAACTAGTTACGCTCACGCACAGATGGCAAGTAAACTGAACATCCCCAAAAATTATTACGATCGCATGATGGCGCACTCCCCACAGTTACTATCTGAAAATGTCAATCATTGGTTGGGGGATCGCGATGAAACAGCCTTGGTGCGGACATTGCGGGGTCAAATGCGCGCATTTTTGAGTAACCGCTACCGCATCGTCGATAATCATGACATTCTGGCAATGGTGATTCCAGAGTTATCGGAGATGGGCAGTGGGATCGAGATCGTCAGTTGCCAAGTTACCGAAGAGAAAATGTATCTGAAGGTCATCAACAAGAATCTCGAAGCAGCGATCTCTGTCGGCGACCCCGTACAGGCTGGATTTATCTTGAGCAATGGCGAGATTGGTAATGCTTCAGTTAGTGTCGAACCTTTTATCTACCGCCTAGTCTGCACGAATGGCATGATTCTCAAAGATAAACGCCAGCGCAAGAACCATGCCGGACGTGCCAATGAGAATGCCGATCTGTATGCCAGCGACACCTTACAAGCGATCGATGATGCGTTCAAGCTCAAGATTCGCGATTTGGTGAGGAGCGCAATTAGCACCACCACATTCCAGGAAGCGGTTGCAGACATGCAGGGTGCCAAGTCTAACTTAATTACTGGTAGTGCCGTTAAAGCGGTGGAAGTAACTGCTAAAGCGATTGGATTGAACGATGATGAATCGAAATTGGTACTCAATCATCTAATTCGGGCTGGCGATCTTTCACAATTCGGGATGCTCAATGCAGTGACGCGCACGGCGGAAGATACCGAATCTTACGATCGAGCAACGGAGATCGAGCGGCTGGGTTCGAGCGTTCTTTACCTGCCAGCTACTACTTGGCGCGAGGTTGCGACTGCCACTAACTAGTTAGATTAAAATAGTACCCAGCTATCGATGTTGGGTACGCTACTATATCTCACACCTATCCAATGGAAAAAGACGATGGATGTTTACATCTTAGTATCTGACAGGATTCACCAATCAGAACCTGTTAAATCCATTAATTTCTTACTTCACCTAGCATTTTGCTCTTCGTGAAGTGTTAATTACATTTAGTGGGTATAATAAATACGTGTAATATTCCATATGTATATATAGTTAACATTTATACTCACTCATGTATAATTATGTTCAACAAATACAAACATTATAAAATTTGACAAATAAGGTAGGTCAATCTTGTTTACTAGTGATTCAGATTCTGTTTATGAGAGGACTATTCGTAGTTTTTCCACTAATGAAGCTAGAGAAATTGAGGATTTGCTAGCAAAACTAATAGTTCTAGGTGATGCTAGCTTAATTATCGCAAATCTTAAAAGGGAAAAAAATTTGCCACAGGAATGTATGGCATCAATTTTGAGATCTCTTGTAATCAACATTTCAGACGGATCTTCTAGAGAAGAATTAAAGAAAGAATACAATAAAATTTGTGGTAAATATCCTTTAAAAGGAAATATAATTCAAAACTTACGAGCTGAATATTTTGGAAATGCTACATTCATAGAGCCTCTCATAAAAACTATATTAAGAGCAAACGAGAATGATTTCAGTTTGGGTGCTTTTGGTGATGAAGAAGTCCGATCTTATCTCATGATGCTAATTAAAGGTAATCGTTCTTTAAGGGAGAAAGATCTTGATAATTTTTCTTTACGCCCAGCGGAGAGAAACTGGATGTGGGCAACATGGTCAGATCGAGATGGTGGCAGTCCATTCGACTTTATGCAGACAAAAGATTTGACTCAAGTCCCTCCTAATTTAGGTTCGCCATATGAAGTTAGGCTTTGTCTGGCTCTAGAGTGCGAATCGCTGCGCTCCCCAACTTCAAATTGTGGTAACATGTTACTGTTGACATATGAGGCGGCTGGAATTGAAGCACGCATTCCAACTATCGCTGATGCTGGCTATTATAAATATTTTCTCCCTTGTTCATACAGTAGCGATCATGGGTGGACGAACCCGTCTCATCAAGATATTCAAGATTACTACACTAAATGCTTACAGAGAGATGGTTATTGTAGTTATAGTAATAAGCCTCGCCCAGAAGCTGTTCATAGGTCAATAACACTTGGGTGTTTACAAAGGGTTGAAGAATTACGAATCCCCAGTGTTATTGTATAACTCACCTCGTAGGTATTAAAAGTTACCGAATTTTGATCTGGCAGTGTTTTATAGTAATAATTATGATCTTATAAGCTATGGCATAAGTAAGACCAAACTTAAATTAAGGAAGCTAAGGATTAAACAATGCTAACTTTTTGCTTTTAAATTAGTTATTAGCTAAATTCAACAGTATTATAATTAATGTAAATGCCATAATCTGTTTTATATTTAAGAACAATTAAATTATGATGCAAGATAGTAATGACTGGAATAATAAAATTGAAAGAGCTTTAGTAGAGAATCATGATGTAAATGCTGTTCTTAATCAATTTGTGATATTTGAATGGAATAATTTTATTAAGGCATTAACGGAAGAATCTACAAATTTTAGCATTCCATCCTTTTCTTTTGATAGCCAGATTGTTTACTTTACAACTATATTCTCAAGTCTTAATTCGAGTAGTCATCTTTTGATTAGTGAGGCAATTGAATTATTAATTGCCCCACTTGCAGAAGAAATTCACTTGAATCCAATCATGGAAAGAAACACTAATAATGCTTTCTATATTGCTTATGCAACACCTATTCGTATTAATAATGCATACTTACTTGAAAGTATAGCTCTCAATAAAAAGAGCATTGGATTTGAACTACGGACTAAAGCTGCACGGATTATCGCTAGTCAGGACAATGCACCCAATATAGTTTGGTGGCAGGAGTTAATGAAGACTGATGATGAGACAACACTTGCACCGATGGCTATTGATGCATTAGCTAATAAATCTACCGCTTTAGCCGTAAAATTTCTTGGTGATTTGAGAGAACCGTCTATTAATAAAATAGATAATTTTAGAATTGTTATAAGAAGATTACTACAAAAAATATTAGCGAATGGAGACAGCCATCATTTTTCTTTAACTGATTTCCCATACTGGTCTAGAGACTATATTATAAAATTAGTTGAACGAAGTGATTTTCAGCAATTAGATAATGAGTGGATTCGAGACAATAAGAATTGTATCGAACACTTTTTCAGTAAACATGTAACTAGAAAAACTGGACTCCCTCCCCGGAATCTCACATCTACTATTGAAGATGATACAGTAGCTAATGAAATTTCTCAATCATTATCTGCTAAGGAAATATTCAAAGTTTTTATCGTTGGATATAAGCAAGAAGAAAAAAATGAATTAGGAGCAGGACTCACCTCCAGATCTGCCTCAATCGGTCATCGCTATTTACAGGGGACTAATAAAAATGAACTCGATCCAATATTATTTATTGGATCGCATGTCAAAAATATATACCAGTTATTCTGTTCGATTGGTGATAACTTAGATGATGAATTGATCAAGAGTAGTTGTGAATACGATAATGGTGAAGTTATCAGTGCAAGTCTGCATAAAATATATGAGCGCGAGCAGAAGAAAATACTACTGATTATCGATGACTTTAATGAAAAATCACTTGAGGATCAGAAGAAAATAGGACATTTTCTTGTAAGTATTCAAGAAATTTGCAAAGTTGTTCTCACAATGAAAAATAGTGGTGATGACAGTTTATTAAATAAGGAGGTAATACAAGATGATGAAAATCTAAATGAAGCTTTAATATACAACTCTAAATGGATTCATTTAGCTCCTTTAACTAAGGAAGAGGTGAAAAAACAATATGATTACACTTTAACATTGAAACGTGAACAAATTGATTTACCTCCTTTAACATTAGAGGAGATGACGAGACAGATATTAGATCGAGAGCAAAAAGTTGAGTTCCTTACTAAATGCTATCTTGGTAATCCTCTTGCAATAAGTCTCGCACTCGCGACTGGTTTAGATTCAATGAATTGTCCTTTACCAGAAAATGACAAAGATCCCGTATGGTATTCATTTTTACAATCAATTGAACTATTAGATGATTTAAGTAAAAAATTATTAATATCAATCTCGATATTTCATAACTCAAAAATATTTCATAATCCATCTTTAAGTCAACAAGCTCTAAAATACATTCCATTGATTAAAGATAATGAAACTCAAATCAATGAAGCAATAACAAAGTTGGCAAAGTTAGAGTTAATATCCTTGAACGATGAGTTGGAGGACTTGCCTAGAATAGCTGTTTCTAATTCTATTTGTGATTGCATATTTAGAATGCGAGAAATACAAGACATTAACTTTGAAATAAATGAAAATACTATTTTTAATGGGTTAACAGAATACTATAGTATTTTTGTAGAAAACTATGGTGGACCTGATTGGAATAATAAAAGCGATTTTGAAAAAATAGAAGCAGAATGGTACAATATCTTAGCAACTCTAGAGTGGAATAAAGAAAAGAGTAATTTTGATTATGTGGAAAAAATATGGATTAAAGTAAATCGTTTTTCAGATTTATATGGGCACTGGGGAGATAGAAAGAAATGGCTTAAAATATTGATAGACTACTATGAACATGGGAATAATCTGAGTAATACTTATGCTCATTGCTTGTCAAGTATGGGATGGACTCTTACCATGTCAGGAGAGAATTTTTATCAAGAAGCAAAAGAAGTACTTGAAAAAGCATGGAAGCTAAAAAATATTGAATTGAGAGTTAGTTGTAACTTAGCACACAACATGACAGTCTTATATTATCGACTAAGACAAAATGACAAAGCTAAAACTAAAATAAGAGAGCAGCTAAAGTTGTATGAGGATATTGAATGTAAATTCAAAGAGAACAAGATAGCTAACTGCACCAAATCTGATTTACAACGACACCTTATTAATTGTATTCGAGATGATGCAAAAATTAAATTTTTAGAAAGAAATTGGACGGATGCCTATAGTCAGTATTTAGATTGTTTAGGTCGGTGCACTCGCATTGGATGGGCACGTATGACAAGCTATTGCCATTATATGCTGGCAGAAACTTTATTAGAGCAATTTGCCGATACACCAGATTCTGATCTTAATCAAGAAAAATCACAAGAAATCCTCAGTCATATTTCTGAAGGAGTAAAAATTGCAAAGGAAAATTCCAACAGACGGCGTTTAGCATATTTTAAAAAATCTTATGCAAATTTACAAAAACAAATGGGAAATTTACAAGGTTCCGATCATTGGAATCAAGAGGCAAAGAATGATTTTGAAAGACTTGTTACTGGTATTGATTGTTGAGTTATACTTGCATTAGCGAATTTCTCATTTCGATTTATCTATGCTTACTACTCCATACATATTTTATCTTAATTAAGGAGATAATAAAAATGTTTGGGTGTCAACAAAACATTATTAATCCCGATCTGAAGATCTCAAAGCAGTTTCTAAAATTTTTGTATACTGAGTCATCGAAGTTGACTGTCAACAACCAACGCACCAAACGCGATGGAACGATCGTGAATATGCTCACCCTCTATCATCCTGTCTTTCACAAAACCTGGCAACGATTAGAGCAGCCGGACTTTGAGAAAGTATGGTTGCCAGAAACGCCCACATCTCAATACTGGACGCAGTGGCAGCAACTAATCGATCTAGCTCCCCAATTCGATCGCGAACGCATCTATTTAATCTGTGGGTTATTGTTACCGATTTGGGGACAATTACCCGATCATAACCCCAAAGTTTATCGCCTTCAAGCTAATGATGGGCGAGTGTTGCTAGGTCGAGCGATCGACAAACATCAGATCGATAAAGTCTATCGTAACTTTGGGATTACTAATGAATCCAATCTGACTGCCGACGATATTTTCCAACTAGTCTGGCAAGATCGTGAAGTAACTGCTGCGGGTAAATGGGAACTTCAGAAGAATTTCTATAAGGGGGAAGAAAGACTAGAAATACTGGCTGTGTATGGCAGCGATAATATCGACTGGCTCAAGACGATGGGCTGCTTTACCGAGATTATCGATCGTCGAACTAAAGTCTTTATTCCGATCGATAATGCGGTTGAAGTTATTGATAACTTGATAACTGTAACTGGTTGAGTGTCAATAGTCCCCTAATATCTCGATATTGGGGGATTCTAAGTACTCGATCGATATCCAATTGGGGTTGCTAAAGCTAAAAATTCAGTTTTATGAACAAAGAAAAAGTAGACACTACTATAATTCGATTAGCTTGTAGAATTGATGGTCTGGCATATACTAGAGATCGAGAGGTCGAGTTAGCTGGAACCTTTTGTAAATCTGGATCGGATATTTACCAGCAATTCATTTTGAGAAATATGTATGGGAGAAAGCGGGTGTTATTCTGGATCGATCGTAAATTAGGTATTGCCTATGACAAACATCAGCATTATTTCTTACTTATCCAATGAAAGCTTCGTATTTGTAGAACTGCCATCTATCGATCCACCACAATATTCGGATCGATCGCGATCGCCCGATGGCGATCGTGTGCTGCTCCTAAAACGTCATCTAAGAGATTGCGTTTGAGCAAACTCCGCACGAAATATGCAGCAGCCAGATGGGGATCGATCTCGATCGCCCGATCGTAATCAGCCAATGCCCCGATCGGATCGCCCAATTCTTTATGCTTGAGCGTACCGCGATTGTAGAACGCCTCCGATAGATGAGGATCTAGCTCGATGGCCCGATCGTAATCGGCGAGGGCACCATGAATATCCATCAATTTCACATTCTTGAGCAACCCGCGACAGTTGTAAGCAGCAGCGAAGGTAGGGTCGATGCAGATCGCCAGATCGTAATCAGCCAAAGCATACTCGACATCCCCCAATTCGTATTTAATCAACCCGCGAGTATTATAAACCGAGGCATCGCGAGGATTGAGGAGGATCGCCAGATTGAGATCCGCTAAGGCTCCAGGAATGTCAGCCAACTGCTGATACCTAAGTAAGCCCCGATTGGCATAAGCAACGGCATAATCGGGGTCATACCTGACGGCTGAGTCGAAATCGGCGATCGCGCCTTGGATATCTCTCAATTTGGCGTATTTAAACGAACCGCGATAGTTATAGGCTCTAGCATAACCAGGAGCGATTCCGACAGCACGATCGTAAGCAGCTAAAGCACCTCGCTCGTTCCCGATTTGGGATTGTCGATTGCCGATGGCAATATAGCTATCTGGGGTAATAACACCCCGCTTTCGTTCTGACGATCGATCTGACATGATGTAACGGTAATAGTGTAAATACAAAAACTATACGGAGATCGGGATTGTTAACGATCTCAATTCGGATCGATCGGTGACGTTATTTTACACCAATCTTTTCCATTGAGATCGTCCAAAACATCGGTGTTTTAGAGCGCGATTACCTCCGGTAGGCTACGCCAACGAACCAAATAAAATGGCTGTAAATCATACAATTGAATACTTACAGTTATTCTCAATCAGCTAAATCCACTTTGGGCTTTACCGTCTCATCGGGATTGAAATTAATCCCTAACTTCAAAGCCGGATTATTCACCCACCGATCTCCAATATGAGTATAAATTGCAGTAGTCTTTGGATCGGCATGACCCAATAGATCCTGGACTTGCCGTAATGAGGCTCCATTTTGAATCGCTAAAGTCCCCGCCGTATGCCGCAAGGAATGGGCGGATAAAGTCCGTCCCTCCCCATGTTTGAGGTTGAGGGCGGTAAGATAACTATCGACAATGAATCTAATCCCCCGCCGCGACAGACGACGATCCTCGCGGTCTGGGTCGATCTGATGACGCGGATGATGGACGTTGATAAATAGCGGTGTAGCAGCCGCAGTACTAAATTTAGCACTTCTGCGGGCGAGTAAATAGCGATCGAGGACATCCACCAAATCGGGAATCAACGGCACGACTCGTTGTTGTCGTTTACTCATGACCGTAATCCCTACCCCCGTGGGATCGCGGCGAATATCCCCCACATTCGCCTTGTAGACTTCCATCGACCTGACCCCTTCAAGCGTCATCAACCCCAATAAGAAACGGTCGCGGAGGATTTTCAGGGGAGTAGATTTAGCCAGTGGAGCCTGAAGTAAGATTTCCGCTTCACTAGCAGTCAAATAAGTAATCGAGTCAGCCGGATCGCCGCGTTGCTTGGGCGGTTTTACGCCCCAGACAGGGTTGTGAGAAAGCAGACCATATTCCATCGCCGCGTCGTACAGGCGACTCACAGCGACTAATTTGAGGGCAATGGTGGCAGGTTTGTATTGCTGTTGGACTAAATGGTGGCGGTAGATTTTAATCGCATCCCGTGTCACAGCCAAGGGTTGGAGTTGATTGACTCGGCACCACTGCAAGTACTGTTTGGCTTCGCACCAGTAGGTGCGGATGGTTTCGCCACTAGCACCGCCAGCAGCTACATCGAATTGGATGAAACTGGTAAATGCTGAAATTAAGGCATTGGCATCGAGGACAAAAGTGGTGGCAGTAGTGGTAGTGCTGGTAGGTTGCTCCATTGAATTATGACAAGATGCGTAGAGTGGTTGGACATAATTGTGACTTCAACCATAACTTGGCGCAAAATGACAACTTATGCTTGACAACTCTAAGTACCTTGACTGAAAAATCGAGTTTTCTCAAGCGCGTTCCATTATAGTAGCGTCATGAAGTCAAGGGAAATCAATGGCCCTGATTA
>JANYIT010000057.1 GCA_025358725.1 Chamaesiphon sp. GL140_3_metabinner_129_sub | reverse complement strand
TTGTCTGTACATGTTTAGCCCTCTTTGTGACAGGGTTTTAACCGATTTTAGCTGATTCCCTTGGATCTGAGCAGCATATTTCATCGCTGTAACTGTTGCTCACTCTATATTTTAGCTTTTATTCAGCAAGCCCTACTTATTAGTAAGTTAGTCTGGCGGCGAGAAAGTCAGTCAGATAAACAGTGGCGGGATATTTTAGGGATTCTCAAGGTACAGCGAGAAAAGTTGGATTTTGTTTATTTGCGGGAGTGGGTAGAGCGATTTGGATTGGTAGATGATTGGCAACGAGCCAAGGTTGAAGCTGGGGTGAGTCATTTAGATGCGGATGATATCTAACTTACGCTTCTACTAAGTACCGAGCTAATATACTGATTCAAACTTACCGCTTCTACTTCAGCTTTATGCGCTAAGTCTCGATGCAGAGATTTTGGCATTCTGAGTAATAGTTTGCCACTATATTCAATAGTATTATTCGGCAAGGGAATTCGATCGCCCATTTCGTAAGCAGTTTCGATCCATAGTTCTCTAGCTTCTTGAATATTCGCCATCGTCTCTTCCAATATTTCACCTTGGGTAAAGCAACCAGAGAGATCTTTGATGTGCGCGACATACCCACCTTCAGGATCTGGATCTAGGGTGACAGAATAAGCTAGAGATAGATAGTACTCTAGAGATTCTCTACTCGTCATCTTGATCGATAATGGTCAGATCTAGCCATAAGGTTTAAGCTATTCAAAATACTAGATTTAATGGGGCGTTTCTCATCCCAAAAAATTAGAGATGAATAAAAATTCCTTGCTGGAGTGGATGTTAAAAGATCTAATACTAAATCGGCAGATGCTCGATCTTCAAAACCAATAAAATAAACAGTATCATCAAAAATAACAGATCGATCGTTCAATTGTCCGATTAGTCTAAATTCTAATTTCTTATAAAGCCCACAAATGGCAATCTTCCAAGGAGTAAAAGTATATGTGCCTACTCCGAAAATGGAGAATTTAGGATTTTTCAGATAAATCTTGCTTTTTCTATTATCTAAGTATTTTGCGTGTAATTCTAGATACCTCCAAGTTTTTGGAGCTAAATGTTTGATCGCGTCAGTAGATTCTCCCACGAACTTTTGAGTAACTAGAACATATCGATCGGTATCCTGTATTCTATTCTGAGCGACATCGGAACCTTTTAATAATGGAAAAAGATAGGTATCTTCGATATCGACAATATCCCCGAATCCATTTATTAACTTATTATCAATTTTACGAAGTTCCATCACACTAGAGCAGTCGTGTTTGACACCAGATCTCCATTTTAGTTCGGGTTTTGGATGATATAATTCGCTCACCCGATCGAATGCAACCACATCTCTAACTAGTATATTATGGCGATATCCAATCCGTTGATATTCTATGCTGTCTAAACTATCGAATACATCACAAAAATAGTTGGTTGAGATACAGTCAAATTTGCAAAATAATAAGCAAGATTCAACGCTGGCATTAAAATACTTTTTGGCATCGATACTATAGCTGGCACAGTAGGCAAGATTGAGATTTCTAGAATGAAGATGATTTAATATTTTTCTAGCAACAGAAGTCTTGCAAAGCATGGCGAGATAACCACCTCTTTTTTGTAACCATTCGATAGATTGGATCAACATCCATTCGGAGATATCAAAATTGCTCCTTCCTGTAATTGCATCTAAGCCGACATGGTTTTGAAAATTATTCTTACTAGGTAAATTTTTACCACCAATGATTCCTTGCTGTGAGTTCGTTACCCACGGGAAATTACCAATTATCAACAGTTCTCCCACTGATTTATCTAACTGAGATTGCCAATCAAATTGAAAAAAATCTGCCTCGATAATTTGAATTCTTTTATCCCCATCTAATTGCTGTTTGATTCTAATTATTTCGACATACTGTGAGTTAATCTCAACGCCGAGAATCTTATCTGTCGATCGAAATAACCGCGAACTAGCATCGATGAAATTACCAACCCCACAGGTTGGCTCGATTATCACATCAGGATTGACACCCAATTCTATCAACTTCTGACATACATGTTCCGCTAGTTCGATCGGTGTTTGAAAGTCTCCATATTCTACTTTCGCTTTAGGGATAGTCCGAATCATGGATTAGCTCTATAAACAGCAATGATACCATCTTCTAGATCGGTTCGATCGATTACTCGGCTATATTGAAGCCGCCATTGTAAGGCATTGGAGATAGTTAAAAATCCTTGGATGGGCGGATTATTAAGGATTTCATCAGCAAGATTAGACATTTCAATATCATCAATCGGTAAATTTCGATCCAACATCAAAGCAATTAGATCGTCTTTATTACCTTCATTCTCTAAGATATTCCTAATTCCACGAGTCATCTGAAAATCTGCCGTTCTTTCAGCACTAACAAAAATTGTGTGCAAAATATTTAAAGTTCCGGTACGATTGATACTATCGTCTGTTTTGTCATAAACAAAGATTAAGAGCGCGTACCCCAATCCAAAAATCTTTTGACGTGCGGATTTGAAAGGACATGATGATTGTGGTTGCTTAATACTTGTCACTTTCATATCTACCAATAATCCTGGAAAGTCGGTACCGCTAGCAGAATTACCCGCGACAAACTCATATCGCTCTTGAAGATAAAGTCTAAACTTCTTTTCTAGGTAAGTGCCGATCGCTTTACCATCAGTCAAACCATACAATAGGGGTTCTGGATGATTAGATTCAGCAGCGGAAAATATGGTGGCTTCCGCGCAAAGAGTTTCGATTGTCAAAGTTATCATGTAATGCTCGAAAATTATCTAAAAGGTAACGGCATATTGTTCTGCATCGGTTGGTTCTGGTTCAAAATAGGGTAAACCATCTCGAATTCTGGCTTCTTCGGAATTAAGTTCGGTGAATTCATAACCACCATCTGTCATCGGATCGAAATCTGGTTCGGTGGCGGCTAAATCTAAAATATTTACTAATTGTCGCAAGAATTGGCGCGGTACTATCCCGACATCGCCGCCGAATCCTTCGCTGACTTTTGCTACTAGTAAATCGATGAATTCGGGGGTAACTTTCTTATTTAATTGTTTGCGTTGTTTGGTAGGATATAATTCTCGCAGTTTGAGGGCGACATCTTTTAAACGTTCTCGATCGAATGGTGTCAGGACTAGTTGCGGTTGACGAGGATTGGCAAAGTTACCCGTTTTAATTAGTTTTAATCTGTCGTGTAATGGTGCTAAACCAGCTACGCCGCGATTGGTATCGAAGAATTCGGGGGTACCTGTAAATACCCAGAATAACCCAGGATAGCGATCGGCTGCGTCGCAAATTTGGCGAATCCCATTCAGGGATTTGGCGCGAATATCGGACTTCATTCGCAACATGGTTTCGGCTTCATCAATAACGATTACTAGCCCCTTGTAGCCTGCGGCTTTGGTAATGGCTAGAATGCCCTGAAGATAATCCATCGCCTCTTTGGAGCCAATATCGCCCTTAATCCCAGCGATCCGCTTGGAGGCTGCGGCGACGTTTTCGCTTCCCGATAACCAGGAGAGGAGTGCGCTGGCTTCGGCGAATTTATTCTGCTGTTTGAGGGCAAACATCGCCCGCAATACCCGAGCCATATCTTCAGGTGCTTTCCCACCAGTGAGCGAGGCTAAATCTTCTTCTAGCCGCTGCTGTACTTGAGCATCGAAATCTTCAGCTTCAGGATTCGCACCACCATCGATCGTCGCATCTTCGATTCGGGCAATCCATCGATCGATGATAAATCCCAACGCCCCTCGATCGCAGCGATCGGTTGCCAATTCCTGGACGACTTTGCGATAGACATCATCAAACCGATGGAAGTGCAAATCGTTATCCGACACCACTACAAAACTCGTCGCAAACCCCTGCGCCTGAGCATCCAGAAGTGCTAACCGTGCCATAAAGGTTTTACCACAACCATAGCCACCCCGCAGGAACTTGAACACACCCTCGTTATTTCCCGCCAAGTCTAATTGTCGCCCAATTTCACCTCTAGATCGATCAATTCCCACTGCAAATGCTTCTAATCCCCGCTCTGGCACTACACCCGATCTTAGTCGTTCAAATATATGTTCGATATCTCGTGGGCTGATATTACTCATCGGGGGTTATCAATCATCAATTTGGATCGTGTGACGATTATATATTATCGATCGACAACAGTCGTTCGGAATCTAGCTTGGGGAAATATCAAAAGTTTGTTGCGGAGAGATGCCTTTTATCGTTACGCTGGATTGATTAGTTCATCACTCATAAATGCCTGTGCAACATAGTAGACTTTTATCCGATCCTCCAGCAGAAATGCTCCGCCAACAATTGACAGATATTCGTCTCGTTGCGGCAGATATTGACGGTACTCTCACTAGTCGGGGTAAATTTACGCCTGCGTTGTTACAGTCGATCGATCTACTCAATACCCAGGGGATAAAATTACTATTAGTTACTGGCAGATCTGCTGGGTGGGTAAGTGCTGTAAATAATTATCTGCCGGTGGCAGGTGCGATCGCCGAGAATGGGGGGTTATACTTTAGTCAAGATAGTAGTGGCTTTGATTTGATTACGCCGATTAAAAATATCGATGAACATCGCGAACAATTGGCGAATCGGTTTTGGGAATTACAAGAACGTTATCCCCAGATCCAAGAATCGATCGATAACCAGTTTCGAGTTACTGATTGGACATTTGATGTGGCTGGTTTAACTGATTTAGAATTAGGTGAAATTGCTACCCAATGCCAACAATGGAATTATAGTTTCACTTTTAGTACGATCCAATGTCATATTAAACCGCTGTATCAAGATAAAGGAACGGCGATTTTACAGGTACTCAAGCAGTATTTCCCTCAGATTCAACCGACACAGATAATTACTGTCGGTGATAGTCCTAATGATGCGAGTATGTTCGATCGAGAGTTATTTGTGCATTCAGTTGGTGTCGCTAATATCCAACACTATGAGAACCAACTATCGCACCATCCCCAATATCTAACTAAATTGCCAGAAGTAGCTGGATTTTGTGAATTGGTAGATTTGCTTAGGAACCTTTAAAATATTATATGCGTCAAGCGTGACAGTGCAATCAACTGAGCCTAAAAATGATCTTCTTCCCCATTAAAAATGCCATCCTGTCTACTGTCTTATTATCTGTAGCGATCGGCACAATTGCGCCTGCACATGCAGAGATTAATTCAAAAATTCAGCCGACGATTCAAATAAACTACGATCGAATTAATGCAGCCTTTGTCCGCAAAGATATCAAAGGTGCAACAGCACTATTTACCCCGGACTATGTGAGTATCAACCCTGAAGGTGAAAAACAAACACTAGCAGAATTTCGCGAACACTATAATAATCTATTTACTCGTTTCAATATTAAATTAACATCTAATAAAGCAACCATTAGAAATATTGTTGTCAATCCTAGTGGTATAGATGTAGCGATCGATCAAAAGACAGAAGGTACTATTGCTGGTTTTAATAAAATTATTATTAATCAAACATCTCGTGATTCATGGTTGAAAACACCTCAAGGATGGCGATTGAAACAAAGTAAAATTTTGACTAGTCAAACTACTTTTAATGGACAAACTTTCAAAGGTTAGTTATATCTTAGTTTGGTCGGTATAATCTTTTTAAAATAGCATCTTTAAAATTAATTCAATTCAAAAGAGTTAATCATCTTCATGGCAGTCTCCAGAAATTGATAATATTGGTGGGGTTCGGCTTTGTATGTCAAAATATAGACTTTACCATGATCGATCGTCCAAACTTCAAGATTTTTAATTGACAGTAAATTTTCATCTTTACCAGTATATACAACCAAATTAGCTGCTCTTTTGGCTAACATGCTCGAACTAGATTCAACAATTTTAGCATCTTGATAGTATCTGTTGATTTCAGCGATTGCTGACTGGGTATAGCTTGATAAAGTAGCTTGAGAATTTGTCAGGTTTTCAATCCTAATTGAGATATTTTCTCGATATTTATCTAGATAATTTTGCTTGGGACTAGTAAAGATCACATTTTCTCCTGTCACAACATTGTTAATATCCTTTCGATCCCAATTATCAGCATATTTAATTGTAATTCCAGCCGCTTTATCTAGATAATTTTGCCAACTTATTCCATTATCGATCTTTTTAGATAGAGTACTAGTTGCCATTGCTGTTTGTGGCAGTAATTGAGGTTTATTAGCTGACGCTGAGAGTAATTTTACAATACTAAATCCCAGTAGTAATGTACAGGCAACCGTACCAAAAATTAGATGAAGTTGGATCTGATGGGGTCTCCTTACAGGTATTTGAGTCAGTGCGAAAGATTGGAGATCTTCCAATACTTCTAATCCTGATTGATAACGATTGCGGTAATCTGGTTGCACCATGCGATCGATAATTTCGATCAACTTATCGTTGATGTCTACTTCGTCTCGCCACTTTAATTCATAACTAGATGGATCTTTATCAATCTGCAATTTACCAGTGAGAGCTTGAATTGCAATTACGCCAACTGCATAAATATCACTATTAAATTGTGATGCATTTTGTGATTGCTCATAGGGTATATAGCTCGAATTATTGAGGTTATAAAAATAATCATCTGGAATATTTTGCCAGATATTTCCTAAATCTTTGGTAGAACTAAATCCGATCAAATTAAATCTACCGTCATCATTACGTCGAATGATATTGTGGGGATTAATATCTTGATGGATATATTTAAAACTATGCACAAAGCACAAAATCCCAACTAAATCCATCAAAAAATCAAATACCTGTGTCTGACTCCATGTCGATCCTGTTTGCAGTTCTTGACTGAGGAGTTCACCCTCTATATATTCACGGACTAAATATCTATTTCCTTGTTCTTCAAATTTAGCAACTAAAGAGGGAATTTGGGGATGCTGCCCGACTCGATATGCGATCAATCCGTAGATTTCAAATAATCGTACCTCACTATTATCGCCATACTCAACTTTTTTAACGACATAGAATGGATCGTCAATTAGATCTAGATCTGTTGCCAAATAAGTAATTCCAGACTTGCCTGTCCCTAGAGACTTACATATTTTGTAATGAGAATGGAGTATTGTCCCTAACATATAGCGGTGCTTGGTTAAATACTTAAGTATCCTATACATATATTTACCGGAATTGATGCGATCGCGATCGCAATTTAACTAAGACACCTAGCTGATTTTTAACAAATAGATTCAGTATATTTACGGTCTAGAGTTAATCAGAATACTGCATAAATATGTCTATAATGGTTGATAAATTAGCTGCAATTTAGCCGCTGTCAGCGATGTGTGCCATCAGGATGCGCCAATAATTGCATCAACCTATCATGTTTAGAATACTTCCCCTGATCCGTAAATTTGCTGGTGTTTTCCTACTGGGTTCGATCTTAGCAATTGTCCCTCAATCGATCCAGTCTAGCCAAGCTCAACCCAACCGGATGTTTAGATGTGAATTGGTTGGTAGATTACCCACTACTGTTGTCAAAACGGTGAGAGGTAATATCCCGATGATTCATTGGGTTAATTCCTTCACTGGAAAGTACAATAATATCAACCAACGCTGCCACGAAGTATCGGCCAGACTCGATCGATTCAATCGAGATCGTAAGTTAAAATTTATCCGCACGGGTAATGTCAATAGCTATCCAGTGCTTTGTGTCGATGTGGGTGTAAGTGGTAATACTTGTCCGAAGACTAGTGTATTGGTAACACTCCGCAAAGGTACTGATTCTAGTCAGATGCTCCAACAACTACTCGATCTTCGCGCGCGAGCCTCTGGCAGAATTATTCAGTTAAGTGGCGAACAATTAGTTCGATATCGCGATGGTGATGCGTATGTTAATATCGATCGACTATTAGGTGAGTAGTTGCGTCAGCATCATCTTACGACCCAAGTGGTGAATATGATCACGATCATGGCTGCGGGAGTATTTACCAGCCATGTACTATGGCGAATATTAGTGCCAAATATTAGCTCTATTGCCAAAACAATTACCGTCAGGATTGATGGTGCAAGTACTGGTTCTGGAGTGATCATCGAGCATCAAGGCGATCGATATGTTGTTTTGAGTAGTTGGCACGTCTTCAGTACTGAAGATCTATCCAGAGCTACTAAATCATTCACCATCGAGACTGTCGATAGACAAAAACATTTAGTCACTGCTAACAAGATCGCCAGAGTTGGTAAGCTAGATTTGGCTACTTTAGAATTCCAGAGTCGGCATCGTTATTCGATTTCGTCAATTGGTAATTCCGACAGATTGAGTGAAGGACAAACCCTATACGTATCTGGTTGGGCAGATCCTAGTCCCCAACTATCAAATCGAACATATCAACTTTTGGTCGGCAATCTATCAGGACGCATCGAGCAACCCCACGACGGTTATGCTCTAGTATATACAGTTAATGCCTTCCCCGGAATGAGTGGCGGCCCAGTACTAGACGGACGAGGTAATTTGGTTGGCATCAATGGCCGCGCAATCGTGGATTTACGCACCGGAATAGTGAATTCCGTGCTGGGGATCGATATCAATCGTTATCTCCGCACCAAGGGCAATCTACCCACCAAGCAACAGCGAAAATATAGTCAATGAATTCAGATAATCCGACCAAACAAATTTCCTTTAATTTAGTCGCAATATGTGTATTTGGAATAACTATTTCTAGTCTAGTTACCCCTCTACTAAATATTTCTTCAACAGTGCCAATTTTAGCTATTTTTGCGATCGTGGTTGGAACTACTATCGATGGTTTCTTGCTCAAGAGTACAGTAGCTACCCTAATTTTAGATGCGATCGCGAGTACTAATCCCGCATATCGTCAACGAATTATTCAGCATGAAGCCGGACATTTTTTAGTTGCTCATTTACTCGGTATCCCGATTACTGGATATACGCTCAGTGCTTGGGAATCTGTCAGAACAGGATATTCAGCACAAGGTGGGGTGGTGTTTGCACCGCCACCGACAGATATTTCCAGTCAACTATTGCAACAATATTGTACTGTCTGGATGGCCGGAATTGCCGCAGAAAAATTGATGTACGATCGATCTGAAGGTGGTAGTGAAGATCGTCAAAAACTGCGAGGAGTATTATTGCTCACAGGTAAACAGCAACAGGAAATAGTCCATCAGGAAAATCTAGCTGCACTCCAAGCCAAAACCCTAATTCAAACCCATTGGGAAGCTTATCAAACATTAGTAATTGCCATGGAAAAGCGAACTACTGTAGCTGACTGTTGTGATCAGATCGATTTACTTAAAGTTTAGTACGGAGCTAGCAGTAAGTTGGATTTAATAAAAGCTAAATTACTCAACATTAAATTTGAGACTGATCCAAACACAGCTTCCAGCAACAATAAAACCGATCGATCCAAATATTGCACTGAGTAATGGTGTCAAATTACTAATGGGATTAAACACTGCGCTAAATGAACTAATCCCTGCCGTAAATCCACTAAAATAGATGCCAACAGCTAATCCTGCCCGATTTGCTGGAAAGAGATTTATCGCCAAAGGGACTGCCCCATTTGTTACCCAGCTAAAACAGCAGATAATTAGTAAGATCGCGATCGAGAGAGTAACTATTGTGGGTAAAAAGACCATGCTTAATAATGCCATTAAGACAGCCCCAATGCCGATCGACATTGCTCGTTGATTGCCATATCTAGCGGCAAATAGTCCACCTGGTAGCGCAGAGAGCGCAATTGCTAGCGATATACCTGCCATCACTAACCCCACATCAACCTGGGGTAAATTTAGCTTCAGGATTTTTGGAACAGTATCAAATAGAGCGCGAGAACCCCAGGCAATTCCCCATCCCAGTCCAATTAATAAACCAACCTTGACAAAAGCGATCGATTGATGTTCTGTTGCTGGTAAATTAGGCGTTATTGGCGGATCAAAATAACGGAGTAAAGCTGTAGCTGCTAACAAGACAATTGACGCGATTGTAAAGGCGAAAGGTGCCCCAAGACTGAGCAGAAAATTTTGAGATATCGGTTTTAAGGCACCGATTAATCCACCAAATAGAGTGAGAAAACTCATCGCAATTGGTAATTCGCTAGCACCAGCGTATCTCCCAATCAATGAAATTGCTGGTGTGCGAAATACACTCATCGCCATTGCCCAAGCAATCAATACCCCTGGTAGAATCCAGTTGACGGCACTAAATAGATCTCGAAAAACAAAGATTGTCGGAATCAAAATCGACAGTGCCGAAGTTAAGATTGCCCCCAACGCAACAAACCCAAATTTAGTCGCCACCCACCGATAAGCTCGATCAGATAAACTGCCAAACAATGGTTCTAAAATCACCGCGATCGCATTTTCGACGATCAACAACGATACTGCTACTTCTGGCGCAAATCCATAACTAATTAACAGTTTTGGTAAATAAACAGTATAAACTAACCATGTCAGCGAAATCGCCCCTTGCAAAGCAGATAACCCGATAATTTTAGACCAACTTGCATTCAGCATAATCAATATTTATGTACTAAGCAATAGTTGCTCATTTTAGCTCGCAACTTTACTTACTTCAAGAATTATAATAAAACAAAAGAGAGACTTTAAATCAATATTTAAAATCTCTCTTTTATGAGGTTGTGCGACTATTTAAATTCTCTATTTTTTAATTTATTGTAATATCTTCTCTCCCACGATTATGATTAGAATTAGCGGAGCTAGCAGCCGATCTGATCGTGAGTATTTCTGACCAAACAGATTTGCTGTGGGGTGCTTGACGCTATCGCTAATACACCTGCCGAATGCAATCTTCGGTTTCTCAGGGCAGGCTGAGTGAATAATTCTACCTTCGCTATATTTACCCCCTACAAAGCCAGGAAAGCCTACACTGCTAATATGTCTATCGATTTCGATCCCAAAATATCTTACCTAAACTACGTCAAGCAAAATCAGGTGGAAATTACCTCAACTGCTTCCTCGCAACTCGCCCAAATTTTAGATAACTGTCAGTGGGAAGAACCCCAAACCGCCTTAGAGTGGAATAATTTAGCTGTCGCCGCCTTAGTCGCCGCCGAAAGCTGCGATAACTCGCTGACTCATGGCTTGTATGCTGAAATCGCTTTTGACGCAGTACAAGTAGGTGCTGAATTAAATCAGCACCCGTTATGTGCGGCACATTTAGCCTTACTTAATTGTATGCTGGGGAATTATAGTGATGCGGCACAGATTGCCTTTAGTGCCTTTATCAATAACCTCCAGCCGAGTTACACCGAAGCAGTGATCGAGCCAGGGATTGTCTATATTCCCCCATTGACACGCACGCACATTACCAATGGCAGAAGCGAACAACTCCAACAAATCTTAAATACAGAGAATGGCTATACTCAAGCCATGTTAATGCTCTCCGAGGTACTTTGTCGGACTCAAATCGCATTAGATAATCAGACTGGACTGCGGTTATTACATCTGATGAATCAACTGATGCCAGATCTGATCTTTCCGAATATTCGGTTAGGAATTTATTGTATTGGCAATCAAGAAATAGAAGGATTAGTTTATCTGCATCGAGCTGGTGAGATAGCTTTAGATCATCCGACTATTCTGCAATCGTTATATCTAGCCTATCGAGATTTAGCACAATTAGACTCAGCAGATTATTGGCAACAAATTGGTTTGGATTATGGTAGTCAACGTCTGGATCAGTTACCGTGGCAGTGGACACAACTAACTGTAGAAAGTGCCTGGACGTATATCCCTTTCGATCTGAATATGTTAATGGCAGTGCCTGCCAGCTTAAACAGCCCGACGACACGATGCTTATTAGCTGAAGGAGATTGGTTCGAGCGAGAATTGGAGTTTTGGCGACAGTATATTCAACCGGGAATGAATGTCATTGACATCGGTGCTAGTTTTGGTGTATATGCTTTTAGTGCTGCTCAACGAGTTGGCACAACTGGTATGGTATATGCGATCGATCCATTTAGTGAATCGATCGATTGTCTGCACGAAACTTGTCGGATCGATCAAATTAAAAATGTCAAAGTTTTTAAAAATGCGGTAGGCGATCGCGATCGCCCTGCTAAATTAGTTTTACAATCTAGTAGTGAATTCAATTATCTAATAGCAGAGAATGAACAGCACAATCTAGCGACAGAAATAGAGGAAGTTATTTGTATAACTCTCGATACGTTTGTTCAACAACAAGCGATCGAACGAGTAGACCTTATTAAAATCTCGACAGAAGGCAATGAACTTGCCATACTTATCGGCGGCGAACAAACTCTTTCTAAATTTACACCGACGATTATTTACAATAGTTATACTAGTAAGGGCATTAATTTAGCTGCTGCTGAATATTTACTCGATCGAGGTTACGAACTATTTCGGTACCAACCATATTTACAGCAATTAATCCCCCTAGTTAATGAATCAGATTTTACAGAAGTCCTAAAAGCGATCGCAATTCCAAAGGCAGGCTTTAGGCTTTAGGGCAGAAGCTTAGACAGAGCAACAAAACTCCTGAAATATTGAAAAATCGTAGGTTGAGCAGAGCGAAACCCAACACCAACACCCAACACCAACACCCAACACCAACACCCAACACCAACACCCAACACCCAACCCCTGAATCCTAACTCCTAAAGCCTAATTTGGTGCATTTTCAGATAAGATGTAGAGTGCTATTCGCATACCCTTGATCGGGTGCGAGATCTTTGATTATCGTTAATTCACGTAAAAGGAACATATATGAGCGCAGATGTATTGGCTAAAGTGCAAGCCGTAATTGCCGATAAATTGGAAGTAGAAGCCAGCAAAATCACTCCTGAAGCTAACTTCACCGACGATTTAGGAGCTGACTCCCTCGATGTCGTCGAACTCGTGATGGCACTAGAAGAAGAATTCGATGTGGAAATCCCCGACGAGGAAGCCGAAAAACTTCAAACAGTTCAATCCGTAGTTGACTTTATCAACGCCAAACAAGGCTAGTACCGCTGCGCGGAATTATGCGGTGAGCGATGCGGACTAAACCTCCGCACAGCACCCCAACACCCCAACACCACCAACACCCCAACACCTCACCTCTATATTCATCATGGCAAATTCCGATTCGCAAGAACAACAACGCTATCGCAAACGTGTTGTTATTACTGGTTTAGGCGCGATTACGCCTATTGGAAATACCTTAGCTGAATATTGGGAAGGCTTGGTCAGTGGGCGGAATGGGATTGGTGCGATTACCCACTTTGACGCATCCAAACACGACTGTCGGATTGCCGGCGAACTCAAAAATTTTGACCCACTTTTATACCTCGAAAAAAAAGCAGCTAAACGGATGGACAGGTTTGCGCAACTGGCTGTCTGCGCCACCAAGCAAGCGATTCTCGATTCCGGCTTGACGATCGATAGTACCAATGCTGATCGAGTCGGTGTGACAATTGGTACGGGCATTGGTGGACTAAAGATCCTCGAAGAACAACAAGAAATCTATCTCACCAAAGGGCCGAGTCGTTGTAGTCCATTTATGATTCCAATGATGATCGCGAATATGGCCGCTGGACTCGTCGCGATCGACATCGGTGCCAAAGGTCCCAACTGCTGTACCGTAACAGCCTGTGCAGCGGGTGCAAACGCGATCGGCGAAGCATTTAGACTAATTCAGGGTGACTACGCTACAGCGATGATTTGCGGCGGCACAGAAGCAGCAATCACACCCCTGGGAATCGCCGGATTTGCTGCTTGCAAAGCAGTCTCGACTCGCAACGATGATCCCCTCCATGCTTGTCGCCCCTTCGATACCGGACGCGATGGCTTTGTCATGGGCGAAGGTTCGGGTATCTTGGTACTAGAAGAACTCGAACACGCCGTAAATCGCGGCGCGAAAATCTACGCCGAGATCGTCGGCTACGCCATGACCTGCGATGCTTATCATATGACTGGACAGACTCCCGGTGGTATTGATGCCGCCCGCGCCATGTCGCTCTGTCTCAAAGATGCCGGATTAGCACCCGAAGCAGTCAGCTACATCAACGCCCACGGTACCAGCACCCCTATCAACGATCCCACCGAAACAGCCGCGATTAAAAAGGCTCTAGGTGACCATGCATATAAAATTGCCGTCAGCTCCACCAAATCCATGACTGGACACCTCCTCGGCGGCGCAGGCGGCATCGAAGGGGTCGCTTCGGCCCTAGCCATCCATCACGGCATTATCCCCCCCACGATCAATCTCGAAAATCCCGAAGCAGGTTGCGATCTTGATTATGTCCCCCATGTCAGTCGCACCGCCACAGTCAATGTCGTCCTATCCAATTCTTTTGGATTTGGTGGGCATAATGTGACCTTGGCATTCAAAAAATACTAATTGCATTAATGATTAAGTTGATCGATCGTCAGAATGTTCTAAAAATTGCCAAATTCTTTCATCGATTTTCTGCTTTCTGCTGTTCACTTAACTCCTGACCTCTAGGCTGTTGATGAGGAAGATGAATGTTTTCAAACTCCTTCTGTAAACCCTGAAATCCTAAGTCGCCTTCCATCGGAACTTGTTCTGGGATATTCTCCACGATGTTTTCCTGGTAATGTTCTGAATCTGTGGAAAGAAGTATCATAGAAGCAAGATATAGCAGAGAGAAAGAAAAATGGTATTAGAACCTGTTCTGTGCCCAGCTTGTCAAAGTAGCGATGTCGTCAGACACGGATACTCAGGAGAAGGA
>JANYIT010000055.1 GCA_025358725.1 Chamaesiphon sp. GL140_3_metabinner_129_sub | reverse complement strand
TCCTTCTCCTGAGTATCCGTGTCTGACGACATCGCTACTTTGACAAGCTGGGCACAGAACAGGTTCTAATACCATTTTTCTTTCTCTCTGCTATATCTTGCTTCTCTGATACTTCTTTCCACAGATTCAGAACATTACCATCGAACGCACGAATATTGACTCGATCGATCTGAAAATATCGGAACTACTCGATCGTAGTGTAGTTGCAGATGATAACGCAGTCAGCCAGCCAGAATATACCGCAGAATATAAAATCCTCCCAACGGGTAAAATCCTAGATTTAAGTAAAATCGACTATGACAAGCTCAAAACAGAATTCAAATTAGCACCTTATAAAAATATTCAAATTGCCGATCTGCGGAGCTTTATCGAGAACAAGCTCGATCGAATGCTCCAACAAAATACTACCCGTACCGATTTTGCCCAACGGTTGCAATTTATCATCGATCGATATAATGCAGGGGCTTCAGCCACAGAGAACTATTACGAAGCCCTAGTGGATTTCGCCCAAAACCTCAAACAGGAGTCAGAGCGACACATCAGGGAAGGTTTGACAGAAGATGAATTAGAACTATTCGATCTGCTCAAGCAAGACAAAATGACCGCCGCAGACACCCAGAAAGTCAAACTAGCAGCCCAATCTCTATTAGCTCGATTGATGGCGACGCAGCCAAAAGTGCTAGTACAAGACTGGTATAAAGACGATCAGAGCAAACTTCGAGTCAAGTCTACCGTTGAGGAAATTTTAGACCAAAATTTACCTGATAGTTACGATCGATCAATCTTTATCACCAAACGCGATCAGATCTTCAATCTCATCTATAACCGCGCTAGTACGGGCAAAAGGTGGGTGGCATAAAAGTTTAAGAGCTGAATATTTCTGCCACCACAGAGCAGGGCAAATTGCCACCACAGACAGCGACGACGAGAAAGGTAGATATGTCTCGATCGCTATTTTGCCACTCCTGAAGGCAATCTGGACACCATTCCCGACTAGTTTTGAACATACTAATCGGTTGATCGACAAATAGCGTGGTAGTATAAAAAGGTACATTGTTCGGTGACTGGTAGTGTCGATCGACTCTAAATCTACCTATCGAGTTCAGAAATCAACTTCAAGTCAAGTATCGACGACTTCAGGATTTGACTTTACTAGTATTAATCGATTGGTAGCCGTAGCCGAATCCCAGGTATGCTATCAGGTAGATCCAGAACTCCCAGGATGTCCACAATTACCAGAACATCTGGAATTGCGATCGTATCAACAGCAAGCTATTTCTAACTGGTTCAAAAATCAAGGTCGCGGTACGCTCAAAATGGCGACTGGCAGTGGTAAAACGATTACTGCACTAGCGATCGCACATCAACTATATCAACAAATCGGACTCCAAGTCCTGATCGTCATCTGCCCCTTCCGACACCTCGTCAATCAATGGGGTAGAGAATGTGAGAAATTTAATCTTCAGCCGATTCTCGCCTGTGAAAGTATCCATAAATGGCAAGGTAAATTTTCCCATCAACTCGCCAAAATTAATACCGGACAACAAAAATTTCTCACCATCATCACCACCAATGAAACCCTAATTACCCCAGGATTTCAATCCCAACTCAAATACTTACCCGATCGTACCTTGATTATCGGCGATGAAGTGCATAACCTCGGCGCGAAAAAGCGCGAAGCCAGCCTGCCCCGCAACGTTGGCTTGCGACTTGCCCTCTCTGCCACCCCAGAACGCCACTACGACGAGATCGGCACTCAGAATATCATTGACTACTTTGGAGACATCTTATCAACCCGAATTTACCCTCAAAGACGCGATCGATTGTGGTGCCCTCGTCCATTATTTATACTATCCGATCCTCGTCGAACTCACTGCTGACGAAAGCGAACAATATCTCACACTCACCCGCGCCATCAGCCGCAAACTCCTCTACAATAGCCAGGATCGAGCCGTCAACCACGACGAATTCGACACTCCAGATCTGACTCCATTACTGATGCAACGCGCCCGACTCGTCGGTGCAGCCGCCAATAAGCTCACCGCCCTGAAAGCCTTGATGCAGAATCGCTTGAACACCAGCCACACTTTATTTTATTGTGGCGATGGGAGCAGCGACAGCACCCAACAGCTTACCGCCGTCACCCACCTGCTCGGGACAGAACTCGGCTACCGCGTCAATACTTACACCGCTGCAACATCACTGCTCGATCGAGAACAACTCCGCCAGCAATTTGAATCTGGCGCACTTCAAGGATTGGTAGCCATCCGCTGCTTGGATGAAGGAATTGATATCCCCGCCATCAAACACGCCGTGATCCTCGCCAGCAGTACCAATCCACGTCAATTTATCCAACGCCGAGGGCGAATTCTCAGACCAGATCCAGGCAAAGATCGCGCTACGCTCTATGATATGGTCGTATTGCCACCAGAATTGGATCGAGATACACTCGCGATCG
>JANYIT010000054.1 GCA_025358725.1 Chamaesiphon sp. GL140_3_metabinner_129_sub | reverse complement strand
TCCTTCTCCTGAGTATCCGTGTCTGACGACATCGCTACTTTGACAAGCTGGGCACAGAACAGGTTCTAATACCATTTTTCTTTCTCTCTGCTATATCTTGCTTCTCTGATACTTCTTTCCACAGATTCAGAACATTACCCTCTCATCTATGCAGCGGTAGTTCCCACCACGGATCTAAATAGCTACTTGAAGGAAGATCGCAATCAGTACAGCTATAACTGCGATGCTGACGGTCAGGAAATTAACCCGATTCTGAGTACCTATAATGTCAACAAATTAGGCTCTCTTCCTGCTCGTGCTGCGACTGATATTTCGATGGGATTTGCGGCTAATAAGTACATCGGGAAATCGCTATTAAACAGCCCGTCGCGGACAGATCTTTATCAAGATAGTTATGCCGAAAATGCTAATACTGACCGCTACAAAGCTGGTGATGTGGTGATGGTGAGTGGAAATAGGTTCGATGGCAAATCGGTAATTAGATCGACCCTGGAACCGTTTTTCGAGCAAAATTATCTACCCCTACTCAAGGCGGCTCGTCAAGCGAAGGCAACAATTGTGTTCGGCGATGGGAATAGCGTTGATGCTCTGGCTAAAAACTATCTCAGCGAGTCTGGATATACGGTGCTAGAACATCCTCACGGCTATAACGAAGCCTTACCCCAGGAACGTGCGAATCAGCGTCAGCAGGAGTTAGCGGGAGTTATTGCTCAATCTCCCTTTCAGCCCGATGTACCTACACCTGAACCTGTCGAACCTGTCGAGCCTCCAGAGCTAGAGATTCCAGTTTATACGCGGAAAAAGAAGACAGCAGCTACTTCAGCGGGGATGTCATTAGTATGAGTATCCACTTTATTGGTAGCGATCGCGGACAAGCCGGAAAATCCTGGTTTATCCGCGCTCTGGTCGAGGTTTTAGCTCGAACGGACGAGCGAATTATCGTTGTCGATGCCTCAATGGATAAACGGATTGGGATGACTTATTCCCCTGCTTTTAATCGAGCATTTAATCTTCAGTTTGCAACCCAGGCATTTTACGATTTGGATGTACTGCTCGATCTTGGCTCTGAACACACGTTAATAGTCAAAATTCCGGCTAATGATAGGGAAGTTTTCATCCGGTGGGCGCGAGAAGTCGAGATTGACTCTCTGGGCTTTCCCTGCTTCTACTGGTTTGTCAGTACCGGAAAAGAGGACTATCCCCCAGAAATCCTCGATTTATTCGGTCAACAGGCATTTCTAGTCGAAAATCATCATTTCCGCGAGAACTTCAAAAGCTTCGAGCAGCCTTTCTTTGATGACACGAAACGGGTAATCCTCTTGGGGCTGATTAATAATCCGATTGAGATCTACCAAATTGAAAATAGCCAACAGCCCCTTTCCTGCTTTGTGAGTAATCCCCAAGTACCGCTATTGACCAGAAGTAGGATCTATCGGCTGATTAATACCGTAGCAGACGGGGTTGAATCAATTTCTACTCATAGTTCTCATCGGGATCGAATGTCCCATTATGCAGCGCATTCTGCATAGATCTAGGGATGCTCCGATTGCGTTGCTGTAGCTCTACTTGTTGCTCCGCCCAATTCTTCCCATTTACTAATGGTCGTTCGGCATTCATCCGGTGGAATGTGGCAATTTCTGCCCGTACTTCGGTTTCCATCTCGGCGATCCTAAGTGGAGTAACCCCCGTTGCCATCAACCTACTGCGGTGTGGCTCCTGAAGCTCTCCAGTTTCATCATTGTGCCAATCGCGTTTGAATGGTGCCCATAAGTCTGATGGTCTTGTCATTTCGATCTGTTTTCCAAGGTGTATGTACTAACTAAATTTTATGGCTCGGAAATCAACTAATTCCAAAGTTAAGCATAAACACCCGAATTTTTATCCAATTGTGCTGTTACCTGTCTTGATTCAAGAGCATCTACCCAGACAGATAATCGTGAAGAAGTTCGTACCGATTGAGAATCACTCTGTTCCTATCCGATCTTCGGCTCCAGTGCATGGCTATTCTCTCCAGGTTAAATATCTAGCTCTAACATTTCTAGCGGCTGTGATGGCGATTGTGCTGCGGTTTCTCAATGTTTATACTCACAATGGGATTGCGGTAGCGAGTGTGATGGTAATGGCACTCGCTTTGGTCTTCCTGGGGAAACAGATGGATAGCGAAGAAGCTGCCATTACTGCTAGACAGCGAAAGACCGCACCTGCTGCACCTCAGTTTCAAACGATCGAAGCCAAACAGTGGCAAGTAGCCGATTGGCAACCGATTTTAATCGATCTAGTCAAACCACATATCGGTGTCTCTACGGCTCAAGTTGGAGCTTCAGAGGCAGATTTTGCCAAGTATCTCCAGAAATACTTTGGAACTACGCTCAAGCCTAGCTACACCTTTAGTATTCCCAATAGCGATCTGGTTTACAGTGCCGATTTTTGTCTGGTTTTACCATCGGGTTTGAGCTTCTGTGTCGAGATTGACGAACCCTACGTTTACAAGACAGGGGAACCCCATCACTGCATTGACCAGGGGAAAGATGAGCAACGGGATAAGTTCTTCTTAGCAGGGAACTGGGTGACAATTC
>JANYIT010000053.1 GCA_025358725.1 Chamaesiphon sp. GL140_3_metabinner_129_sub | reverse complement strand
TCCTTCTCCTGAGTATCCGTGTCTGACGACATCGCTACTTTGACAAGCTGGGCACAGAACAGGTTCTAATACCATTTTTCTTTCTCTCTGCTATATCTTGCTTCTCTGATACTTCTTTCCACAGATTCAGAACATTACCGAATTTTGGCTTCAGTATTTTCTGGAGTTGATGAAATACTAACAGTACGAGCAATTTGAAACGTTTTACCCGTCTGACTAGTTTCGATCAGTGTCGCAAGGTGATAATCTGTGGCTCCAGTAACATTGCTCCCAGCTAAATTATCCCGAACTAAGTCCGCAAATCCAGCATCAACACTTGCTGGATGACACCGGAGCTGATTGGTACCTACAGGAAGTTGGCTGAGAGTTATTCTCGATCGAATTTGCTCCAAATCTGCCTGCACCCATCGATTAGCTTCAGCCATCTGCAAGGCTTTGGATTTGAGCAACATTGCCACCACCATCCCCTGCATCGCCACAGCGACAAAGGTCGTAGTCAGTAAAATTGCACCAACACCTCCGAGAGGGTAAACCCTCCTTCCTGAGGCTGCAAACGTCCACCTGCGGGATATTTGAATTGATAATGTGAAAATAATGGAAGTCGCTGGGGCTGGATCATATACAAGAAATTGACAGCCAGATACCCCCAGCGGGGAATCTAGAAATCTAGCATTTGTTGAGGTTGACACCTGCACTTTTCGCCATTGCTACCAAACCTTTTAGTTCGATAGTTTTGATTGCTTTTGTAGAGAGCCGTAAGCGGACAAAACGGTTGCCCTCTGCCCACCACACACGTTTCCACTGCAAGTTAACTTGCTGTAGTTTTTTGTTGCGGTTGTGAGCGTGAGAAACTGCCATCCCATTATTGGCTCTTTTACCAGTCAGTTGACATACGCGAGACATAAAAACCTCCTACTTGATTGCTTGTTCATAAAGTTATGACACAGCCTCCCATTGTAGCTAATTTTCGCTCGTCTACGAAACTGAGAATTTACTGGTATTGGGCAATTGACTACGGATGTAGGTCTAATGGTGCCAATCCTACATCAGTACAGTAAAGTATCACAATCAGCAATTTGTCTGAAACTGCTGAGTTACAAGTCAGCCATTAGTCTAATCGACAAATTCAACTGCACCTTTTCTGAGTAACTTCCAACTAGCATTATTCCATTCAATAACTGTAGATGGTTGTCTTTTTGTAAGTATATCCACATCAAAATTGAGGACAAATACTTGAGGAAAATTATTACTAATATCTGCCATTGTTAATAATGGCGGCTCTCCAGATAAATTTGCACTGGTAGTTGCTAGGGCACCTGTTTTGTGGAGAATAGATCGAGCGATTTCACAATCAGGTACTCGCAAACCAATCGTTTTATTTCCGAGTGGATTCATTACTGGTGGTAACAGATCGGATGCAGGTAAAACTAATGTTAGGGCACCAGGTAAATATCGATCGGCAACTGCTTGCCAAATTTCATATTCTCGCTCAGTTCCCTGCGTGAATTTCCATAGGTCTACTACTTCACTCACCATTAAAATTAATGGCTTGTCTTGACTGCGTTGTTTAGCTTGAAAGATTAACTGAGCGTGTGTTGGCAGAGTTGCTAATGCAGGAACGGTATCAGTAGGAAAGCTAACTAAATTACCAGCTTTAGTAGCAACAATTAGACGGTCTAAAGCAACTTGGGGCACTATAAAAGTATTTTAGTAAGTGAATAATTAATCAGCATATCTTAATTGACACCTAAGTCGAATTGCGATGCTGATTCAGTAAAATAGTCTGCCAATACCGATGTCTATAGCAACTAATCTTAATTTTATTTAGGCGCATTTACTTAAAGCACTAAAATAACAAATGTTTTGATAATTATTAACGACTAATATTTTGTATTTCGTTAGCATTTTCAGCAACTGACTATGGTTCTAAGAGATTGACATAGTTATAATATCCAGAGAGCAATAATTAAGTGAATTTAGTGATAATTGTCAAGACAAGAATCACTAAATTTTTCATCTAAATTTAACTATCTACTTTTGCAAATCTCGACTAAGAGTGAAAATATAGATCGACCTATTCGTCCAAGCGAGCAGTTTACAGTAGCACAATATCTTACCCCACTACGGATATGGTTTGAGCAGATCCAAGTACAGCAATAGTGTTTTGACCAAGAAATAGCTCTGTCATTTTTCTGGAAAATTTTGATTTTTAGATCGGTATTTTGGCTGATCGAATGCAAGAAGTGTAATTGTTATAATAGTAGAACACATAAAATAGTTTACAACAGATTTTTACATAAATCCATGAAAACTAAAGAGCCTGAGTATTTAAATTTAAATTATTATCTATTAACAGTAAAGCGACATTGGGTGCCTGCTATTAGTATCTTTTTGGCTACCCTTGCTTTAGGTATTTTAGCGGTATCTTGGTTGAAATCATCGTATCAAGCAGAAGGAAAGTTATTATTCAAAAATTCTAATTTTAAAGTGGTCGGTTCTAATCTGGTATCTAGTAATACAGAAGGGGGAGAGTCGGCAGAGTTGAAACCACTAGTCTCAACTCAAAACCCCATCGCTACTCAGATGGAGATAATTTCTTCTCACCCTTTGTTGCAGCGAGTAATTGAACAACTACATCTCAAAAATGATCGAGGTAAGCCGCTACAAGTTATCGATTTACAACCTGCCTTAGCTTTTAAAATTGTTGGTGGCGCAGACGTATTGCAAATTAGCTACAAAAATCGCGATCCTCAACAAGCAGCCCGCGTCGTCAACACGCTGATGAATCTGTACTTAGAAAATGATATTCTCACAAATCGCTCTGAGATAGACGCTGTGCGGCAATTTATGGACAAGCAATTACCGAAAACTCAAGTTGCTGTCAGCAGAGCAGAAATGGCATTACGCAAATTCAAACAGCAAAATAATGTCGTAGATCTATCAGAAGAAGCAAAATCAGCCGTTGGAATTATGGGGAATTTAGAAACCGGAATTACGGCGACTCAAGCTCAACTCCAAGAGGCAAATGCTCAAAGTAGAGAACTACACAAAAAAATTAATCTCAATTCTCAGGAGGCGATTGCTGTCAGCACGATTAGTCAATCACCTACAATTCAGGGAATTCTCACCCAACTGCAAGAGGTAGAGCGGCAGCTCGCGACTGAAAGCAGCCGTTTTTCTGACAGTAATCCCATAATTATTAGTCTCAAAGAGAAGCAAGCTAAATTAACAACTCTGTTAAAACAGCAAATACATGGCACTATTGGTAGTCAAACTCAAATTCCGCAAGGATTATTACGGGTTGGAGAACTCAAACAAAATCTAATTAAAGATCTATTGCAGTCAGAGATCCAGCGAACTGGCTTAGTTGAAAAACTGGCTTCACTCCAAAACTCTCGCTCTGCTTATGAAAAAAGAATCAAGGTCATGCCGCAGTTGGTACAAATGCAACGCCAGCTAGAACGGCAATTCGACGTATCTCAATCGACACATCAAACTTTATTAAAAAAAGTTCAAGAATTACAGTTGGTAAAAGATAAAAATATCTCAAATGCCCAGATTATTTCTAGTGCAATCGTACCGGATCAACCCGATACCACTCCAAAAATGATAGTTGGGAGCTTAGGTGTGCTGCTTGGTGCATTATTTTCGACTAGTGCAATTGCCTATTTGGAAATGAAAGATAGATCTCTTAAAAATGGAAAAGATGCTGACAATATAATTGAAGATACTTTCTTAGAAGGAACACCTACTAATTATCAAAATCTTTTCCATAGTGGTCATCCAGAGCCAACAACAATCGAAGTTGCTGTTAGAAATATTTCTCAGTCCTTAACTAGTGAGATGTCTCAAATAGTTCAAGTTAATCTAAAATTTATCGGCTCAGAAAAAGTCCTGAAAATTATCACGATCGCTAGCATAGTTGCTAATGAAGAAAAATCTAAGGTAGCAGCTAACTTAGCCACAGCGATTGCTAAACTAGAACAGAAAGTTTTATTAATTGATGC
>JANYIT010000052.1 GCA_025358725.1 Chamaesiphon sp. GL140_3_metabinner_129_sub | reverse complement strand
ATTGGGTAGATCAAGAATACTGCGGTTGCTGCTGCTACTGGAGCGGAGTAAGCAACACAGATCCAAGGACGCATACCTAAACGGTAGGAGAGTTCCCACTCACGACCCATGTAACAGAAGATTCCGATTAGGAAGTGGAATACTACTAGTTGGTAAGGGCCGCCGTTGTACAACCACTCATCTAAGGAAGCTGCTTCCCAGATTGGGTAGAAGTGAAGACCGATTGCGTTGGATGAAGGAATAACAGCACCAGAAATGATGTTGTTTCCGAACATTAAGGAACCTGCGACTGGCTCACGGATTCCGTCGATGTCTACTGGAGGTGCAGCGATGAAAGCGATGATGAAGCAGATGGTAGCAGACAGTAATGTAGGAACCATCAGTACACCGAACCAACCAACATAAATGCGGTTCTCGGTGGATGTGATCCAGCTACAGAAGCGATCCCAGGTATTTTCGCTCTGGGTGCGTTGTAAGGTTGTGGTCATTGGTTTATGATTGCTTGTTGTTCCGATTGGAACGGGATGTTTTTTATCTATGTACTTAATTTAACCTGATTGTTAACGTTTGTAAAGCTTTCTCATTTCAGATAATCTGATGAATTTCATCAGGTTTACTTATGCTTATCAGTTGAAGAGCCATATTTATGAGATGATTATCGTTTGAAATTCGTTGGCGTAGCCTCTCAGAGAGGAAAATTGGGTGCTTAACTGTGAAATCATTACTGCAAGTATTTCAGAGCCGGAAAATGGCTGCTTTGTTATTTCTCGGTTTTGCGTCAGGATTGCCATCCCAAATTATTGATGCCCCGCTGAAAGCATGGCTATCAACAGCAGGTGTTGATGTGAAGTCAATTACCCAACTATCTGCGTTGGCGATGTTTCCTTATGCATTTAAATTTGTGTGGTCGCCACTCCTCGATCGATATGCACCACCTTTTTTGGGTCGAAGACGGGGTTGGCTATTGATTACGCAGATTTTACTGATTATCAGTATTGCCTTGATGGCAGTCCAACAGCCAGGGCAGAATAATCTGCAATTGATGACAATTATCGCTGTGGCGATCGGATTTTTTAGTGCATCTCAAGATATTGCTACTAATGCTTATTCGACTGATGTACTTGAAAAGCTAGAAATGGGTGTTGGCGCGGCAATATCTCAGCTTGGCTTTCGGATTGCGATGTTGCTGGCAAGTGGCTGGGCATTAATTGCTGCCGATCCTACTCGCCCTGGACATTTGAGTTGGCAGACGGTTTATTTGATTTTGGCTGGATTGATGTCGTTGGGACTAATCGCGACCTTATTGGCACCACAACCAATTGCTGACGAATCCACTCCACCTTCCTTACTAGCAGCGGTAGTATTACCCTTTAAAGAATTTTTCCAGCGACGGGGAGTAGTGAATGGGATATTGATGCTGATCCTGATTGTGGTTTACAAAGTTGGTGACTACATGGTTAAAGGGGTTTCCACCCCATTTCTGTTGGAGATTCATTTTACCCAAACTCAAATCGGCGCAATCCAGGGTGGATTGGGAATTGTTGCAACTATTTTCGGTGCATTAATCGGTGGAATTATTCTGAGTAAAATCGGGATTAATCGATCGCTCTGGTTATCAATTGGGCTACTATCGATCGGGATTATCCCTTATTGGCTGTTGGCTCAGGCGGCTCAATCTGCACCCTCTGGACAAAGTCCCAGCGAAGCATTACTAATCCTTGCGATTAATTCTGAGTACTTCTTTGCCGGAATGGAAGCGACTGCTTTTACTGCCTTCCTGATGAGTTTGTGCAATCGGCAATTTTCAGCAACTCAGTATGCTTTATTTACCAGTCTGATGCTATCGGGCAAAAGTTTCATCGTTGCCCCGATGGGTGGTATCGCTAAACAAGTTGGTTGGTCGAATTTCTTCTTATTGAGTGTGCTCGCTGCGGTGCCAGGATTACTATTACTGATCTTCTTAGCACCCTGGAATGCCAAGGATTCAAACACTGAGATAAACTAGTTACAATACCGATACCATCCTACTGCTAAACTCGATCGACTTTAAATTCATGATGACCTTCTTACGCCAAAATATTGCTCCACTACTGATTGTGATGGTATTCCTGTTTGCACTAGTAGCTACGAGTGCGCGGATTTTCTTACCTACAGATATGTCTGGTCCGGCACCATTAACTGGATCTGTTCTAATTCCCAGCTTGTTGGCGTTCCTAAAATTGTCATGAATTAAAGGATTAATTCTGCTAATCCTAAATATTTCACACCTTCAGGGTTGACCTCACATCGACAAGGCAAAACTTCTAAACCTTTGGCTACTGCGGTACGGAGCAGTTGACCATAAATGGGATCGGTTGTATCGCCAGGGGCAAATTTAGCCTTGTCGCCGCGATTGATGAGATATAGCATCACCGCTCGATGTTCAGGCATCACGTCAATTAGTTCTCGCAAGTGCTTTTGACCCCTAGTGGTTTCGGTATCGGGAAAGACGGCGACATCCTCAATCGACCAAGTGGTATTCTTGACCTCAAGGTAAATTTTTTGCTCTCCATCCATGAGTAAAAAGTCTATCCTGCTGCGTCTATCTTGCCCGTAAACCACTTCCGATCGAATCGTTTGATAATTTCCTAGTTCTGGGAATAGATGCTGTTCTAAGCCGATTTCAATGAGTTTATTAGGTAATGCAGTATTAATCCCAATCCAGACACCATCCATCTCAATCATCTCCCAGGTGTAAGCCAACTTCCGTTTGGGATTGTCATGGAAAGAAACTTGAACGGGGGCACCAATTTGACAGACCCCGGTCATTGGGCCAGTATTGGGACAATGGGCAGTAATTAATTCGCCCGTAGTTAGTTCGATATCTGCAAAAAACCGTTTATATCTTTTGACGAGAATGCCAGAGTAGAGTCGAGGATAGGTATAGAGCAAGATTTTTTACGAGTTACGAGTTGCTAAATAAGTTTCTAGTCGATCGATTTCAATTACCATTTGTTCGACTAGTGAAGCGGTATCAGTGAGGAGTTGTTCACGAGAAATTTGTTCGATTTGTTTAGCGATATTAGTGAGATTGACAACCCCAACATTTGCACTAGCACCTTTGATATAGTGGGCTTCGCGACCAATCTCGGCAACATCTCGATCGACTACGGCTTGACGAAGATTTACAATATGAATTTTTACATCTTCTGCCAACATGATCAGTAATTCTAATTCAAATTCTGGATCATCTTCAGAAACTTGATGCAATTGTTCCCAGTCGATATCAATGAGATCGTTCATTTTGTGATGCCAGAGAGAGTGTATGCCTATTTTATCCCGTTTAAACCTAAAGCCTAAAGCCTAAAGCCTAAAATCTATCCTATGTTCCAGACTACCCGCCGCCGCTTGGCAATTTGGTATACCACTGTTACGGCAATCGTGTTGCTGGTATTTGTGATTGGGATGTATATCTATGTGCGGAGTACTTTAATCGAGCGAATCGATGATACTTTAAATCATGTTGTCGAAGTTGTCAGTAGATCGATCGCGATCGATAAAATTGACACTCCTGGCGAAACTAATCAATTTAAAATTAATGTTGGGGCAAGTTTTCAGGATGATTCAGATCGAGTAGATGACGATCGAATCGATCTAGAATTATTTAATCTGAGTGGAGAGTTATTATGGTCTACGCTTAGAGAACCACTCAATCTTCCAGTTTGGCTCAATCTCGATGGTGAAACTGTGCGGATTAGAAATGATCGCATCCTGCGCCAAATTACCGCACCAGTCAGCAGAAATGGCATATTAGTTGGCTTTCTCAGAGTCAGTCATCCTTGGTTTGAAGTCAGCAAACCCACTGAATTACTGATTGTCGATCTGACAATTGGGACTTCGCTAGTAATTGCCAGTGTCGCCGCTATCGGGTGGTTTTTATCAGGAATCGCGATTGAGCCTGTCAAAGCTTCATATCAACAGCTCAAACAGTTTACCGCAGATGCTTCTCACGAACTCCGCAATCCGATCGCCACAATTCAAACCAATGTCCAAGTCGCACTAAGCGAGGAGCCACTCCAACCGCAACAACGCCAGCAACTTCAGACGATCGAACGGTTGACTCGCCGTTTGGGTAGATTAGTTGACGATTTATTATTTCTCGCTCGTCAAGATAGTAGCATCATCACCCCTGAATTTAGTTCTGTGCCACTAGATGCACTCTTGCTGGAAACGATCGAAGAACAACAATTAGCCGCAGCAGCCAAGGGAATTAGCCTCACACTGGAGATTATCGATCCGTTCCCATCTACATCTATCCCGCTCCAATTAGATCGGCATGAACTAGAAGTATTCAGCATGAGCGGAGATTGGGATCGACTAGCGCGGTTATTTACCAATTTACTCACCAATGCGATTCAATATACGTCGCCACAGATCGAACGTCCAGCACAGATTAATGTCCAACTCCGACAACTAATTCGTCAGAATACATCTTACTTGCAAGTCAAAGTTCAAGATACTGGCATCGGCATTCCCGATGAGGCAATTCCACATCTATTCGATCGATTTTATCGAGTCGATCCCGCTCGGACAGCCAGTTCTTCTGATATTAGTAGTGGCTCTGGGTTAGGACTAGCGATCGTTCAATCGATCGTTGTCAGTCATCATGGCGAACTCTCGATCGAAAGTCAAGTAGATGTCGGCACAACAGTAATTGTCATATTCAAAGGATCGCTAGTTTAAGCCAGAACTCCCACCCTCGACTCTAAATAAATATGCTGAATATCTTGAGGTAAAGCAGCCTCCAATAGCTGATAGCTTTCGGCTAGATAGTTGGGAATGCTAGCGGCTGAAATTTTTTGTCCTTCACCTTGAAGATAGGCACAGATGCGTTGTTCGTTCCATTTGAGACTTTGATTCATCACCAAAATCAGACGGGAAAGGGGTGGCAAGCGATCGAGTTCTTGTTCGAGATAACACCATAATGGTGGCGAGGCAGTGGTGATCGCATAACGAATCTGTCCTAGTGACGGAACTTCAGTCAGAGCGATTGTACTGCCTGTAATATCGATCAGCCAGTTTTGCCAATTAGTTGCTGCTGGATCTGCGGATAATTTTACGCGCTGGAGTTCGGTGAAAATCTGTCGCCAGGAAATGGCAAAGAGATAATCAGCCTGAAGCTGAGATGTGACAGCATGTTGAACAACGCTATAGACGATCGAACTATAACGACAAAATAACGCTGTGAAAAATTTCCCTTGTTCGGGATGTTGCTGATGTAAACTGACTAACTCTCGATCGCTATAAATAGCTAGTGACAGTAAGATTTCGTGATTAGATTCGGGGAAGGTCGGGATTGACAACATCTGTAAAAGACTAACGATTGCTGCACTGTAAATTCTAAACGATTTAGTGTCATCGATGAACCTTCAATATCGTAGTGAAAGATCGAGTTTCACACTAGTAGTAACCCACACGATATATTTAGATACTAGTTTAAAATTTTAAAGTTATTTCCATGCAATCTAGTTCTCCGCCACAACGAATCCGTAATTTTGCGATCGTGACGATCGCGATTGCCTTAGTAATTGCCCTAGTATTAGGTATTCGTGCCCAAAATTTTACGGATAGTCTGGAAACTCAAGCTACTCGAGCTACACCGATCGATCTCGCACTCAGCAATGCTAAACCGACCCTAATGGAATTTTATGCCAATTGGTGTACTAGTTGTCAGGCAATGGCACCAGATTTAGCCGTAGTAAAATCTCAATTTGGCGATCGAGTCAACTTCTCGATGCTCAATGTAGACAACACTAAATGGCTACCAGAGGTGACAAAATACCGTGTTGATGGAATTCCGCATTTTGTCTTCTTTGATAGCCACGGTCAAGTTCTCGCTCAAGCGATCGGCGAACAGCCCCGGCAGATTCTAGAATCTAAATTAACAGATCTAGTTGCCGGGATAGATGTCTCCGACACTACCTCTTCAGGCGAGGTCTCCAAATTTACGTCCAAAGTAATTCCTAGTGCCGATAATAATGCCGATCCTCGCGCACATGGAGCGTGAATTAGGCTTTAGGCATACACAAGTTTACTAGACTTCATTTCAGGTTAATTTACCCCCCCAACCCCCCCCCTTGGAAAGGTGGGGCTTTTGTCCCCTCCCCTTTTCAAGGGGAGGGCTAGGGTGGGGTAAAAGTATCCGCAGCCACTCAAGCGGACTTGTACATAAAACACTTTCAACTCCCAACTGTGTCCCAAATTATTGTCATCGGCGGCGGCGCAGCGGGATTTTTCGCTGCGATTACCTGCGCCCAAACTCATCCGCAGACCCAAGTCACCCTAATTGAAGCTGGAAAATATCCCCTCGGTAAGGTCAAAATCTCCGGTGGCGGTCGGTGTAATGTCACTCACGCCTGTTTCGATCCAATTCAGTTAATTCAGTACTATCCGCGTGGAAATAAGGCTCTGCGGGGTGCCTTTACTCGCTTTCAACCACAAGATACCGTAGCCTGGTATGCCGATCGAGGCGTGAAGCTCAAAACTGAAGCTGATGGGCGGATGTTTCCGACTACTGATGACTCAGAGACGATCGTCCGGTGCTTATTAGACGCGGCGGCGGCGGCTGGAGTCAAAATCTGGACAGGGGAAGCTGTCGCCGAAATTACCGCTCAACAGCCATCAGGATGGTCTATCAGTCTCAAATCAGGGCAGGTTTTAACAGCCGATCGAGTCTTGCTCGCTACAGGTAGTAATCCTAGTGCCTATAAATGGGCACAAAAATTGGGACATCCGATTTTAACGCCAGTCCCATCCCTATTTACATTTAATATTCCCGATCCGCGTCTGGCAAATCTGGCTGGAGTCAGCGTCAAATCGGCAACTGTTAAATTATCCGCCAGTGGTACAAATGCTTTGACTCAAACAGGTGCATTATTAATTACACATTGGGGTGTCAGCGGCCCAGCCGTACTCAAATTATCGGCTTGGGGAGCCAGATTTCTCGCCGAATCTCGATACCAAACAACGCTAATTATCGATTGGTTGCCAGATTATCGTGCTGATAAATTGCGAGAACTAATTCTAGCTGTCAAAGCTCAATTACCCCAGAAAACGATTCAAAATAGTTGTCCAGTGCCGATTCCTCATCGATTGTGGGAATCCCTGACTAGTTATATCGGGATTCAAGCTAGCGACAGATGGGCAGGATTGGCAAATAAGACACTCGATCGATTAATTCAAGAATTAAATCGTGGTGAATATCAGATTACTGGCAAAGGAGCATTTAAAGAAGAATTTGTTACCTGTGGCGGTGTCGATCTCAAATCGGTAAATTTTCAAACGATGGAAAGCAAGATTTGCCCAGGGTTGTACTTTGCTGGAGAAATCCTTGATATTGATGGGGTGACAGGTGGCTTTAATTTTCAAAGTGCCTGGACGACAGGATATCTAGCAGGATCAGCGATGGGGATCACCAGATCTGATTAGTAATTGCGGCATTGAGAACTGCCAAATTGTAGATAAATCCAAGAGTTATTTAGTTGTAAGTGAGTTTTAATGTCTAGACAATTGTGGCAATCGATCGGTTTAATTGGCATCATGATGATGGGATCGGGTTGTAGTAAACCTCAAATTGCTGTAATCACTACTCCAAGTCAACTACCTGCACCAAAAAATGTCTGGATGACAGAATTTCAGCAAATCAATGGGACTCCCTATTTCTATGCACCTATTTATGTCGCCGAACAAGAGCAAAAAAGTATCCTCAGACAGATGAAATCAGCTAGTTCTGATTATGGTAGAGACTATACAGAGATAGACATTCGCAACTATATGTTTGTACATCGTGACAATTTGTCAGCTAATAAATTGTTATCAAATAATAATTCGCGGTTATTAGCAATGGAGCAGATTGGCGAACTTTCCCCACCCGGCAAATCAGACAAAGATCTGAGTCGTAACAACTGGATTAAAACTGTCAAAACTCTATGGTATGTGCAGATTGTAGCCGATACAAATGGAGATAAAACGCTCAACGACAAAGACCGTAAACAAATTGCCATCTCTGATGTTTCTGGTGCAAATTATACTGAAATTATTAAGGATATTGATAAAATTCTATTAGTTTATCCAAAAGGACTCGATCGTCGGCTGGTTTTTTATACATCAGGTCCAAAACACTTTGTTGCGGATGTTGATATTCCCAACCGCAAAGCCATCGTCAAAGAGCTACCCACTTTAAATTAAGCGATGACTGGTGATGCTAAATCACTGTTTTTGGAATGGTGCGATACACTGTAGAATGACAAGATGAGCGGCATGATAAGTGGGAGGAAATTGCTTTGGATGAGTTACGAACGGCTTTAGAATTGGCTACCGAAGACGAATTACAGCAATTAACCAAGATTCTCTTTAGCCGTAAGTTCAACCCATTAGACTATGTTCGTACCCCCAATCTAGTGGAGATTCAGAGTCAGGATCGAGACAGTTGGTTAGATGCGATCGAGGATCGATTTCGATTTCTAGCCGCCGATGGGATGACTGTCTTACAAGGACGGACTCAGGGGGTTAGTTACCGCCAAGCATTGGTGCAGGTGTGTCGATATCTCAAAATTTCTTATTCTAATCAACTCAGCACCACAGATTTGGAAGCAGAAGTTTTCTTATACTTAATGGGCAAAAGTTGGCACAAGTTGCCTGCTGGCGACCAAAATGCGCTGACAGTTAGAGTCCAGAAATCTCTGGCTAGTACCCGCTTTGACCAACCTTTGCCCGCACATATTCAGCATGATCCGATTAAACTAATTTTAAAAGGTAGTAGCGCGATCGCGATTAGTTCAGTACTCAAACCATTAATTCTTCATCAAATTGCTCGCCAATTTGCTTTCCACTTTGCCAGTTATGAAGTTGCCAAACAAACCCTAATTCGAGGCGGAATTGCTGCTACTAGTCAACTGCAAAGTTATATCGCGCTCTATATGGCAAAACGCGGCATGGTGATGTCAGCAACCCAGCAGGTAGCCGTACGTGGGGTTTTCACCATTTTAGGACCAGCTATGTGGGGCTGGTTTTTTGCAGATCTCGGCTGGAGATCAATTTCGACTAATTATGGGCGGATTATCCCCACAATTGTGGCTCTAGCTCAAATTAGATTGACTCGAACTGAGTGGGAAGTAGTCTACAGTTAGATCGATAAATTAATATATGTCTACTTCTGCCGAAAAAACAAGTTGGCGATGGCAGTTGGAACAACTTCAACAGCAGTTGGGAGAATGGATTGAGGTGAAACTAAGATCGGACGATCGAGACTTGCAACTCGATATCTTTCCATCGTGGTTGGGATCATTACTAGTCAGGCTTACTTGGTTAGTTTTAGCTGGATTACTAATCTGGTTTGTTTATCGTGTGATCTATCCCTATTGGCGACGATGGTTGACGGAAAATAGACAGCAATCATTGGGGTTAGATCTAGCTCCCACAAAGTTATATACAGTGGCAGAATTACTTGCTAAATCACAACAGTTTCAGCGCGATCGAGACTATACTCAAGCGAGTAGATGGTTGTATTTAGCCATGCTTCAGCGATTAAATGATGTGAACCTAATTCCTCATCAATTTAGTCGGACAGATCGAGAATATCTCCAGTTATTGAGTACAGTACCGATAGTTGATATTGGCGCGATCTTGGTATCAATTCATGAACAACTTCACTTTGGGAATGAAAGCATTTCAATCGAAGATTTTGATCGATGTCAACGAGCTTATCAACAAATAGAGAATCAGTTGGGAGTTGAAAGTTGAAAGTTGAAAGTTGAAAGTTAGGGGTTGAAAGTAAACACCTAAAGCCTAATGCCTAAAACCTAGTTATTCATGACAGATTTTAAAAAGTTATTTAAGCAATATTGGCAATTGGGATTAGTTGCGGCGATCGCGATCGTGTTATTGACTATTGTTAGTGCGACAGGTGGAGATGTTAGACAGTCAGGATCTAGTTATAGTATTGCGGCAAATGGTTATAGTGCATGGTATCAAATGGCGATCGAGCGAGGGTTGAAAATCCAGCGGTGGCAAAAATCATTTCCCCAAATCATTAAAAATTCTAAATATCAACAAGGGGTTGCACTACTCCAAATCAATCCTAAATTAGAACAATTAGAAATAACAAATGACCAGCAAAAATGGGTAAATCAAGGCAATACAATCGTTATTTTAGGCGTAATTGCACCAGCGGAAGAAATACCATTTCAGGCAGATTTAGAGAGTTCTCAAGGAGCAGTGAGAATTGAAACTACCCGCCGATTTATAACTAATTCCGCCAAAAATGGGCTACCATCAGATATATCAAAAGAAAGCATTTTGAGCGATCAATCTGGTAGTGTCATCACTCAATTCAAACTAGCTAAGGGTCGGATTATTATTGCCACAACTCCCCATTTAGCTGCTAATGCTTATCAGGACTTTCGACCAAATTATGAACTATTGGCCGAACTTGTTAGTAAAGATCGTCAGCAGATATTAGTAGATGAATATATTCATGGTTATATCGATCGAGAATCAGTTACTGATACTAGAACAGGTGATGTCCTAGAATATTTAGCTAGTACTCCCTTAATCATTGTCTTTGTCAATCTTCTGTTGGGAATACTCGTATTGGTTTGGCAGCAAAATCGGCGGTTTGGCAAGATTATTATTCCTAAATCACCAGAACTTGATAATAGCGAAGCTTATATCCAAGCACTAGGCGGAGTACTCCGCCAAGCGAATAGTAGTGAGTTTGTGATCCAAAATATTGGTAAAGCAGAGCAGTTATCCTGGCAACAAAAATTGGGTTTGGGCAAAGAGCGATTGGTTGAAGCCCCGATCTTGATTACTGCTTGGGAAAATCAGACCCAATTACCTACAGAGGATCTCCGCTTTGTTCTACAATTAACGGCGAGAGAGCGTCGCCTAACACCTGCTGAATTGACAATCTGGCTGACTAAGATTCGCACGATCGATCTTCAACTTAATCGGCTTTAAGTTTCAACTTTCAACTCTCATCTCCTATCTGGTGGTACAGTAACTCAATGACTGAAACTCACGATATATTTGAACGACTCGGTAGTGCCTTACAAGAAGTTGTCTTTGGACAAGCAGAGACTACCAATCAGCTTCTAATTGCGCTTCTAACTGGCGGTCACGTCATTTTGGAAGGTGTCCCAGGAACAGGGAAAACGATGATGGTTAAGGTACTATCACAACTGATTCAGGCAGATTTTCGACGGATTCAACTTACTCCAGATATTTTACCTGCAGATATATTGGGGACAAATATTTTCGATTTAAAGAATCAAGAATTTATCCTCAAAAAGGGGCCAGTTTTCACGCAAATATTACTCGCAGATGAGATCAATCGCACTCCACCCAAAACTCAATCAGCATTACTAGAAGCGATGGCTGAAGGTCAAGTAACCTTAGATGGCGAGAGACTAATATTATCAGATCTATTTTGGACGATCGCGACTCAAAATTCACTCGAATTTGAAGGTACATATCCATTACCTGAAGCCCAACTCGATCGATTCTTATTTAAACTCATCGTTGATTATCCATCCGCAGCAGCGGAAAGAGAATTGCTCTTGAGTGCTAGGCAAAATCAGCCAGGAGCCAGAGGAGATGCAAAACCATTACAACCAGTCGCGACAGTCGCCGACTGTCTCGCCGCCCGCAAATCGGTACAACAGATCGCTGTCAGCGATCATGCGATCGATTATCTGCTCGCGCTGGTTCAGCAGACGCGCCAACACCCTGATCTCAGTCTAGGAGCGTCTCCCCGTGCGGCAATCGCTTGGTTACATGCGAGTAAATCCGCAGCTTGGCTCGATCGTCGTCAGATGGTGATTCCTGATGATTTTAAACAAGTTGCGTTACCGCTATTGCGTCACCGTCTGATGTTGCGCCCAGAAGCTCAATTAGATGGTTTGGAAATAGATCAGGTAATTGCCGGATTGATCGATCGAGTTCCAGTACCGAGATAGTTGAAAGTTGAAAGTTGAAAGCGAAAAGTGCGGTTTTGGGGTTTCCCTTGTCTTGTCTCACTTCTTTTGACGGGGAACCCGTCCAAAAGTGAGCCGCTGCTTGGGTATGGGTCACGGATGGGGAACCCATCCGACCCAACTCCGCAAGTAGAGCACCTTTTCAAGACAGTTGAAAGCGAAGGGCGAAATTAGTTCGGGGTATCCCTTGGGTGTGATGATCGATTTAGTGTCAAGAACCACGGCTGATTTGGTTTGAGCGATTTGAGCGGGGATTAGCTGCGGGGAAGGTCGATCGGGTAACTTAAGATCTAGAAGAAATTTGTAGAGCTGATCTGGTTTTCTATGATCGATCGTATGACTAATTTACCATTTGACCCGCAGACATTACCGACACTGATTGAACAGGGTTATATTACGAGCCAAACTCACCCTAGTTTACCGCTGACGATTTATAACTATACAGCGAAGGCTCAATTCGATCGCTATTGGGTGGATGCAACATTGTGCTGTCGGGGCTTGGTGCTAGATAACCATTATCAACTGATCGCCAGACCATTACCCAAGTTTTTTAATCTGAGTGAATATCAGGGTTTGCTGCCTGATGGTGTACCAAATATCTACGAGAAGCTAGATGGATCGTTGATTATCCTGTTTCACTACCAAGGACAATGGGAAGTCGCTTCACGGGGCAGTTTTACTTCAGATCAAGCACAAATGGCACGGGTATTATTAGCTAATTATCAATCTGAGATTGAGCAGCTAGATCGAGCGTATACCTATTTATTTGAAATCATTTATCCCAGCAATCGGATTGTTGTAGACTATGGCTCTGCCCAGCGATTAGTCTTATTAGCCGCAGTCAATACTCAGACAGGCGCAGAACTAGATCATACAGCCGTAAATTGGATCGATCGAGCCGAAACTTATCCAGTTACGACTCTGCCTGAATGGCTAAAATCGATTGACGAAACAGAGGCCGAATTACATAACCATGAAGGGTTTATTCTCAAATGGCCGAATGGTTTTCGACTCAAATACAAACTAGCTGATTATGTTCGGCTCCACCGGATTATTACGAGAGTTCAAGCTAAAGATATTTGGGAATGTCTCAGCCAAAATCAAAATCTAGCACAGTTTCTCGATTCTGTTCCTGATGAATTCTACAACTGGGTGAAAGATACCAAGCTAGAACTAGAAACTAAATACCAAGAGATTGAAATTGAATGTCAGAGAGCCTTCAAAGATCTAGGTGATAGAAGGCAAACTGCGATGTATTTTCAAACTCAAAAATATCCTGGTGTTTTATTTCTGATGTTGGATGGTAGAGATTATCAACAAGTAATCTGGAAACTCATCAAACCAGGCTATCAACGTCCGTTTCAACTAGGGGACAGGGAGTAGGGAATAGAGAAAGAAATACTAAATATCTTGTTTTTCATCAAGATGAGATCCCAATTCAAACTCTTCACCCCTAATCCCTATTCCCTATTCCCTCATAAGTTATGTCTCTCAAACTAATCCTCACCAAAGGCTTACCCGCTAGTGGTAAAACAACCTGGGCAAAAGAGTACATCCAAAAACATCCAGAAACGGCCAATCTCTGTAAAGACGATCTTAGATTACAACTTGGCAGTACAAATAAACGCGAAAAACGGATTATTAAAGTTCGTGATTTGTTAACAGAATATTACTTTGAGCAAGGTTATTCGGTGATTTGGTCGGATACCAATCTCAATCCAGTTCATCATCGCCGCGCAACTGAATTAGCGACAAAATATCAGGCTGAACTTGTTGTTCAAGACTTTACAACTGTTTCGTTGGCTGAGTGTATCCGTCGTGATTTGGTGCGATCGAATTCAGTCGGACAGCAAGTAATTGAGCAGATGTATTATGAGTATTTAGATCGACCAGATTCAACCCCAGCAATCGATCCTCAACTTCCCAATTGTTACCTAGTAGATATTGATGGTACTCTGGCGATTAACAATACTCGTCATCCTTTTGCTTGGGATCGAGTCAATGAAGATGCTCTCAATCCAGCAGTGGCGAAGATCGTCGAGAAATTGGGGCAAGATACCCATATTATTCTTTTATCTGGTCGATCGAGTGTTTGTGCCGATTTGACGATCGCCTGGTTAAAACAGCACAGTATTAACTACAAAGATCTATTCATGCGTCCGGCTAACGATCAGCGTCCTGATGATATTCTCAAATCAGAATTATACTATTTTCATATCCGCGATCGATACAATGTAATTGGGGTAATTGACGATCGACCAAAGGTATGTAGAATGTGGCGTAATCTAGGGTTGAGCGTTTTTCAAGTTGGGAACCCTGACTATGAATTTTAAGCACAAACAACCAATTGTCGTGTCCGAAGCACATGCTGCTTGTAAGTTGGTGAAATATTCGATCGAGCTATTTATTTGGTAGAAAAAGGATGTTAAGAGTAGAAATAAATCACTCTAAGAGGGGAATAATAATCGAGTACCCACATTATTTGTGTCTGAAGCCAGTTAATTCAAGATCCATTCAGACAAATTGTATTCTGCTGAAGCAATCTCGACAAATTTACCATTTATGTCGTACCCCCAAATCAAGTTGACATCTGCTCAAACACTAAATTTACCCAAGCATCAAGTCAACACCCAAGTCCAAAAATTGTATCAACAGGGTAACGATTTTGCCTTTAGAGGCGATCACGATCGGGCGATCGACTACTACACTCAAGCAATAGCACTCGATCCTAGCTTTGTGTTGGCTTATTGTGCTAGAGGTGGATCTTCGATGCTGTTGCAGAAAGGCTCCGCCAAAAATGTGAAGGATTATCGACAAGCTGAGCATGACTATACAATTGCACTCAAAATCAGTCCGGCTCTCGTAGTTGCTGACGGGGGATTGGCTCAAGTTTATTATGAGCTGGGGCAATATTCAGCAGCTCTAGTGTCATGCAATCGAGCGATCCAAGGAGACTCCGAAAATTTAGACTTGTATCACTGTCGTGCTCTAATTAACCAAAAACTCGGAGATGCTCAGGGTATCCTGTCTGATTGTAAATTTATCCTCGAACGTCAGCCTAGTGATATTTCAGCCCGATGGTTGAATGCTCGCGCTCATTTTCAGATTGGCAACTATCAACTAGCAATCTTTAATTTCAATCAGTATATCAACCTAGACAGCGATGATTTCTATGCTTATTATTATCGGGGGATCTGTTCCGAACGATTGGGCAATCTCCCTCAGGCATTAGTAGATCTCCAACGAGCGATCGATCTCAAAGACAATCTGGCAGTTTTACACCGTAGATGTGGGCGAATTCGGCAACAGTTGGGTGATTTTACTGGAGCAATGGCAGATTACGATCGCGCAATTAGTCTAGATCCTTTGATGGCGCAGGCTTATGCTAATCGTGCCGATATTTATATTAGTCGTGGCGATTATTCTCGCGCACTAATCGAGTGCAATCAAGCTATCCACCTCAATCCTCAACTAGTAAATGCTCATTATCAGCGCGGGGTAATTAATATCGAAGTGGGTAATCTTCATGCTGCTTTGGCTGATTATCATCGACTGATCCAGATCGATGCTCAGGATCTAAATGCTTATATTCAACGGAGTTGGATTTACTTCAGATATGGTGAATATGCCGCAGTAATGAGCGACTGTGAGCAGGTTTTGGCGATCGATCGCAACTCGGTACCTGCTAATTATTTATTAGGCGTAGTGCAATCGTTGTCAGGTTCCAAACAGGAAGCAATCTTTAGTTTCACAAAGGCGATCGATTATCAACCTAGCTTTATTTGTGCCTTATATCATCGCGGATTATTACAACACGATCTTAAGAATGAAAGCAAAGCTGTACATGATTTTAATTTAGCTCAAGAAATCCAAAATCAGGGCTTAGACTGTACTACTAAGCGAGATGAAACTGGATTGTATGCGGAAGGATTGGCTTTATATCATCTGGGACAAGCAGACACCGCCCGAGTCATTCTTCAGCAAGCAGCATTAGTCGCTCAAAAACTTAAAAGTACTGTTTTTCACCAGCAGATCGTTTTTACACTTGAAGCTTTAGGGATGAATTGACTATTTCTAGACTGATATTCTCGATCGAATGGAATCAAATAGACATGTATTTTGAATTTTTATAGATGCTTATTGTATATCATAAAGCTGAGCTATCGTATAAATACTGAGCCGATTTTTCAATTGTCTAGCTAAGATAGGAAAAAGTACTCGTAGCACTTCCAATCTATTGAGTCCAGCTCAGAGTTGTCAATGGACAACATCACACTCTGTAAATTGTTTTTTTGAGGCACTCCGGTTATGTCGAAACCCTACTCCCCTTCCTCTGCTCCAGAGTTTGCCGCTCAGCATGACTACTCAGATATCTTAGGTATATCACAGTCTCCCGCAACACCACTATCACCCAATCTCAATAGTACGAGATCGGAGTCAATTGCCGATCCTTGGGCGAGTACAACATCAACAGCGCAACAAGATCTACCAGTGCAGAAGTTATCAGTACCAACTAGTGATGAGTGGAGCCAACCTAGCACCGCTGCTACCTCAGTAGCAGTACGCCAACCACAAGATCGCCATCAGATCGATCGAGATCGCCACGTAGAAGCTCCCGTCAGAGCGGTATCGATCGCCCAAGATACTCCATCAATTACAGGTAAAGATCTAGCTCTCAATTACTGTGAACGTGGTAACAAGTCACTCGCAGCGAAAAATTATGCACAGGCGATATCAGCTTATAAAATCGCGATCGAATGGAATCCACAACTAGCAATCGCTAATTGTGGACTAGCACAAACTTATCATCAGATCCAAGATTATGAAAGTGCGCTAGTCATGTGGGATCGAGCGATTGAAGCTGATTCAACTCAGATAGATTTTTACTACCAGCGGGCATTAGTCCAAAAGGTGCTCAAGAATTATTACCAAGTTTTAGTTGATTGTAAACATGTACTCGAACAATCACCCAATCATTCTTTAGCACGCTGGTTAAATGCCGTCGCTCTCGTCAAGCTGGAAAATTATCAAGTTGCATTGCTTAACTTAAATCAGCATGTTGAGGCTTACCCTCAAGATCCCAATGGATATTGTTATCGTGGTATCTGTTACGAGCGATTGGATCAGCTCTCCGAGGCATTGGTTGACTTCAATCGAGCCATTTCCTTACAACTTAACCAATCAGTATTTCATCATGCGCGTGGACGTACGCGGCAAAAATTAGGCGATTTGAAAGGTGCATTAGCTGACTTTAATGTCACCATCGAGCAAAAACCCCGCGCCGCAGTATATGACGATCGAGCGGAGGTACACCGTTGTCTGGGCAATCATCAAGCAGCTCTATCTGATTGCGATCGCGCGATTGAATTAAGCCCCAAATTTGTTGATGCATATTTTCGGAGAGGATTGACTTATACTGAAATGGGCAATCTCGATTCAGCATTAATCAATTACAACAGTACAATCGATCTCGATTTACAACATGTTAATGCTTATATTCAGCGAAGTTGGATTTATTTTAGAAAAAAAGATTATCCACGCGCCAAACAAGATTGTCAAGCAGTTAAAGCCTTTAATCAATCATGCTTTTGGTCTAATTATGTACTAGGTGTAGTCAACAATTTTTCAGGATTGAAAAATAACGCCATCAACAATTTTAGTAAAGCGATCGAGATTTCGCCTAACTATGTTTCAGCTAGGTATCATCGCGGGGTTATTTATCATGAATTAGGGGATATTCCCAAAGCAATGGCAGATTTTGAGCAAGCTCGATCGATTCAGGATCGCGGATTGGAACGATTAGTCGATCGAGATGAAACTGGGTTTTATGCTGAAGGTTTAGCACTCTATTATTTAGGTCAACCAGAAGCAGCTCGCACGATTCTGATCTTAGGTGCATTGGCTGCCAAAAGGTTTAACAATCCCAGTTTTAATCAGCTTATTTTATCCAGTATTGATGATTTGGGACTAGTTTCAGGAGATCTCTCTCTCTCTTAGTCTCTGTCATTGTACTAAATTTATCTTAATAAGATTTAAGTAATTTAGTAGTGTAAATGCTGGAGAAAATATGCTTCAACGTTTGACCAGAATATATGCTTTTGTATATTCTGGTAACTGACGAGTATAAGCAGTAAAATCTGCTTTACTATTAAATACTCCCGCCAAGAAATCTAACTGATGTAAATTGGGTAAAAAGGCACCACCTGTATCAGCAATAATCCCCATATGTAACTGTGGTTTGCCAGAGATCAGATTTTCTGTCACTACGATTCTACCCAATCCAATATTCAGCACATCTCCAGCAAAAGTCACACCTGGTTTGAGCGAAATTTTGGTGTCGATCGATCCACCATATCCCTTAATTGCATTCACTGGTTTAAAATACCAGTATCGCTGCTGTTCAGTTGGATCTAAGCCTTTAACAAAGGGAATATTATTATTGCGATCGACATTAAAAAATGCCGATGTACCGTCAGTAAATTTAATTAGGATCGTACCTTCCATCAACGCTGATTCCAAGCCTGCTCGATCAAGATAAGCTAGCGGCTCTACTGCCCCAAATTCTTTACCTTTCGGCTCATAGATATTTTTCAAAACATCTTGTTTTGTGTATTTGAGGCGAATTGCCTCAATATCAGTGCCAGATTTGAGCGCGTAAAGTCCGGCATTAAACTCCTTCGTCGGAGTGTGAGAGCCAGGATGAGTAAATACGGCATATTTTGTCATTCTCACCCGTTTCTCATCTGTCACTGTTGGATTAAAAGCTGTCCATTGGATCGATCGAAAGTTAGTATTTAAAAACTTCGGATCTTGGAGCCTGATCGATCGTTTAGCTTTGATATCCTGTTGTAAACTCAACACCATAAAATCTAAGGTTTTGAGAATATCTGTCACCGTTACCCCTTGGGTACCCAAAATACCTTCGCGCTGAAGATCAGCATCACTATCCAATCGATCGATAAAGTATTTGCGAGTGCTAGTCAAAACAACTAGTAAATCTGCGGCATTAAACTTCACCTTCGTATTCGGGAGATGTGCCGTCTTAAAAACATCGCGACTCTGAGCCATAAATTGAGGTTGTTTTAACTCATTAATTACCTGATAATCACCGATTTGTGTAGGACTAAGTGGTGTAATGCTAGGCGTTAAAAGTGGTGCAACTTTCGGAATTGTAGCCGCTGGGGATGATGCTTCTGGATTAGATTTAGGGATAATTGGCGAGGAAGAAATTGTCGGTACTGATGCTGTGGAAATAGTCCGGGTACAAGCTGTTAGCGCAATCGCTCCAATCCCAATTAATAATCTAAAATATTTCACAGTTAATTTAAGTAATTACAGATCTTGAGTAGCTTGGCAAAAAGCTTGATAATCTAGCTGTACTTGTCTAGCATAACTATTAGCATAAATTAGTACATCTTGCTGCCAATCTGTATTTTGTCCGAAATCCATTAGCTCTTGAGCGATCGATGCCCCTAGTTTACCATTACCATGTAGATGTACAAATGCAGTAACTTCACCCATCGTAGTGATTAATTTTTCTAGCTGAGCAAGACTGATTTTACCAGTTTTCAAGGCGATTTTATCCTGCGTTGGTTGAAGTTCTCTTAATAAATAACTACTATGATTAAACTCAATTGCTGCTAATAGTGCTGGTGGTGATGATTGAACTAATGACTGAACCTTCATTACTCGTGTTGCTTGATTTGTCCATGTAGGTTGGTTGGTGATTAAATATGGTTGGAGACTAGAAATTGGCTGTTGTTTAAAATCGAGTAAATAGTTGCGATCAGGTGAACCTTTTCCTACTACTAAAATTAGATATCGATCGAGTCCCAAACTTCCTGTACCTGCTACTCGGAATCCAACATCTAAAACTTCAAAAAAATCTGGATTTGCTTGAGTCTTGGCCCATGTATCGATCGATTGAGTAACTTGTTGATGATTCTGAATACTAATCTTCAAGATTTTTTCATCATCAAATTTTAGCTGACGACGATCTCCAATCAATTCAGTCCGTTCATCTAGTAGCTCACTACGTTTGCGGCGGTGTAAATCTTTGAGCAAATTAGCTACAATCCCTTGTGCGTTGTCTTCAACAATTGATCTAATTTTACCTGCACTCAAAGCACTTAGATAACTCGTGAGATAAATTTGAGCTAATCCATCGCCATCAGATCGATCTAAGGATAAACTATCCACTGCCAAAAAAATGCTAGTCAGTAATCGAGTGATATCCCAAGTACAAGGAGCCAGCACACCTTCATCAAAATCATTGATTCCAAAATAAATTTGGCGGTCATTACCTTTATAAGCACCGAAATTTTCTAGATGTAAATCGCCACAAATCCACACAACTGGAGCTGAATTTAGACGTGAGTGCATCGGTAAATCTCGATAAAATAGATGACACGATCCTCTAAAAAATGCCAAAGCATTTTTACGCATCTTCGCATATTTTCGATCTACAATACCTAAATTGCGTTCCAAGTTGAATGCTTGAATTAATTGCCAAACATCTCGTGTGCCCATCGTCATGATTAGTTAATTTATTCTCGATAAAATTGATCGCCAATTTGAATTTTAAAAACCCTGAATTTAAGTAGCATGGAAGCTGCTCACCGCTTAAACCCGTTGCGAATAGACATCACAATGAAATTATTCTAGTCGATCGCCTTTATTTTTGATAGAGTTTACGATCGATCGTTGGCTTAGTCTCGCTGGTGGAGAATCCCCTCTAAAGTAAGAACTTACTTGAACTACAAGCATCTGTCTAAATTGCTTTCAGCCGTTCTATCTTCTAGCGTAAATCTCAAGAATCAGCTTTTTCACTTAATTGTCACCCCGAACGGAGTTTTGCAAAGTCCTCACACTCTCTGGATTTGGGAATTTTAGTGGCTTTTCAACGGTGATTTGAATCTCGATCGATAGTTTCCAGTCTAAGAGGATGTTTGAAAAGTTTTATTTGTTACCCATAAACCCTAGAGATCCCCCTAAATCCCCCTTAAACAGGGGGACTAAGAGTCCGGTTCCCCCCTTTTTAAGGGGGGCTAGGGGGGATCTTCTAGGATCTGCTGCTATCTGATACGCATCCATTCATCCTCTTAGAAAATCCCCCCTATAAATAGTTGAACAGTAATTGAGAAAACTAGTTTTACAAAGCTTGGGAACTTTTCATAGTTAAAGCATATCTTTAAAAAGATAGGTAGTGAAACAAAGCTTTCCGTGCAAAGCTCACAATCTTCAAAGCTATAATCTGCATCTGTTTTACTGAACCTGATGTTATGAATTGGGCTAGAATCTTTTCTAGTCATAGCTTTGATATTGACATAATAGAATAAAAATTGTTCAATTATGTTACTATTGAACTTCATTTTTTAATTTTGAAGTGATATCAATAATTGACGTGATCGACAAAAGGCAATTCAAATTTTGCCTTAATTTTATCAATCTATTTCAGTCTCCACTTTAACCAATCAAGGAAAACAATAATGAAGCTTCTCAACGTATTTCTAGCTGCTGTTACATTAATGACTGCTGCAATGAGTCCTGCTCTTGCTGAGAGCAAAGTCAAGATTTTGGGCGCAAATTATGGTGGTAACGGTTGCCCTGAGCGGTCTGCTAGTGTAACTGTTAGTCCTGACGGTCAAGAATTAAGCATTCTGTTTGACAAATTTGCTGCGCTTGGGAGCAGTGTATCCGAAAGCCGCAAAAGCTGTAACTTGAGTATTCCTATCCAAGTGCCTCAGGGTTTTCAAATTTCCTTTTACGATGCTGACTATCGGGGCTATGTTGCTCCATCAACTACTGGTAAGCTACGTGCAGAGTACTTCTTTGCTGGTCAGCGTGGGCCAGTTTTTTCTCGCAGTTTCAAGGGTGAAACTAACTATGATGTTCGAGATAGCTTGGCGACTAGAACTGATGTTTGGTCTGCCTGTGGTGCTAGCGAAAATATGCGGATAAATGCTTCGATGGTCGCACAGGGTAAAGGGATGGCCACCGTTGACTCTTTTGATCTAGCTCATCGTGGGCTGCTTTATCACATTCAATATCGCACCTGCAATTCTCAAAGCTCACGCCCAACTCCAAAAACTCAAAATATGGGTATGAGCAATACTCGTAACAACCATCTCATCGCCGAAACTCAGGCTGGAGGTTTGATGATCACCCCTCGCTCCCAGTACTAGGAAACTAGCATAGCAATCGCAAATCAGTGAGAACAGACACCCGACTTCTTCAAGAAGTCGGGTGTCTGAATATTAATGGTCAGAATGTCTTTAGGTTCCTGGCGACGGCGATAAAATTTTATTTAAATTCAGTTTGAGCTGCTTGGTTCCAGCTAAAATCGGCAGGCTGAGGTTGTTGTTGATCGCCATTATCACTGAATATAACTGTTTTCTGGATTAGTTTTGCTGGTGCTAATCGACGAATTACTCGATCGGGAATACCATACCCATAGATAATATGCGATCGACCTGCCAAAACGATCGTTAGATAATTGGGATTTTGTTTGGCAAAATTAGCCGTCCGCTCGGCCATTGTCTCATCCCATAATAGTTGAGCGGTGTAAAACCTGTCAAAACTTTTACTAGAAATCGATACAATTCCAGCATGTTGTTGATAACTACCTAAAATCATCTGCTGATATTTGGCATTACTACGGTCAATTTCTACTAGGGGCGGGATATACTCAAGTTCTGCCTTAGTTAGACTCTCCAATCCTTGTCTAGCCGCCTTGCGGGTAATTTCTGTGGGTGTATTCAAGGCAATCACGGGCAAGTGGTTTGCTTGGGCAAATTGGAGGATCGGCAGATAATATTCCCATTTAAATCCCCACCGCCGATCGAATTCTGTCTGTTTACGTAACTCGGTTGCCGTAATTTTACCTGCCAAATAGCGATCGAGTAGCGGCTGAGTCTGACGTTGAAACATTTCCATGCCGATCGCCAGCTTGGAGTTGTGCTTAAATAATACTTGAATAATTGCTAACTGCTGTTGATGATCTGCTGCGCTATCGTGAGTTTCACCTAGATAGACAATCTTGGCAATTTGTAATTGTTTGATGATGCGCTGTTGTTGTGGTGTAAAGCTAACACTACTCTGGGTTGCGGCGGGTACTGCGCTAGCAGTTGGGATCGGGATGATCGTATTGCTAGCTACAATTACAATTAACCCCCATACAAGTGCGGCAATCCGACGTATATTCATGTCTAGGTTACATATTAATATCAGTTAGGATAACGCACAATATCTTTGTTCGCATCGATTAACTGAGACTACCAACTATGTCAGAAAATACGGATATTCGTTCCCCAATTCACCCAGATAGTGCGATTGAGAAGTTGAGTTATCAAGCCATGTCAGCAAACTGGTTTGAATACCCGATTGTCGTTTACCCCCATCAGACTGATTATGGCGGTATTGTCTGGCATGGTACCTACCTAACCTGGATGGAAGAAGCACGAGTAGCCTGTCTGAAATCAATTGGGATTGATTTCGCCGATTTGGTAGCGATGGGTTGCGATTTACCTGTAGTCGATGTGTCAATTTGCTATCGACGCGCGCTCAAGATGGGTGAGTCAGCGATTGTCAAAACTCGGACGATCAATATGGAAGGTGTCCGGATTGTGTGGGAATATGAGATTCAATCAGTCGATCAAGAAATCACTTACCTCACTGGCATGGTGACACTAGTTGCTGTCGATCGAGAAAAGGGTAAAATCATGCGTCAATTACCAAATACAGTTAAAGATGCACTGGTAAAAATGTGGGAATAGTTAGTTAGTTGATATTCAGACACGATCGGCAGAATTTGATAAATTCTCAATGAAGAGCTTGCAGATTGCGTATAAGAAAGTAATGATCGTGAACGTAGACAAAATTACTACCAATGGAAATTTTCCAATTAATTCTCCTGGCAAAATATATAGAAAATGTTTGGGTTGGGTGATCAAACTCCAGCTATTAAACCTAATAAATCTGCCAATGTAAATACCAATTGCACATAAAAAGTGCAGGCTGACTTCGGCTGTTTTTATGTAGCGACCTAGCTGGCATTTGCGTAAATACCTGTCAATATTAATTAGCGAAAACACATAAGCAAACCAACCAGTACCAATAAATACAATATATATAGGTACGATGACTAGCGTAATTGCCCAAGCAGAATTAATGCTCCTGACAGCATCATAGAAGTGAATAATGTCGGTCAGAATATAAGGCGCATTTGGTAAAAAAGCAATAAATAAGAATACGCCCATCCACCAGAAAAGAGAACGACGTTTGTCTTGTGAAGATCTAGATCGAAAATCGATCATCATTAATAGGACAATTAAGCCGATCGAGATGGCAATAAAAATAGCTCTAACGCCCCAAAGTGATGTTACAATTCTTTTTAGAGCTTCGAGGAGATTTCCATTATCATATTTTTTAATCCCGACAATAAAACTGACAACTAACAAGATATAAGTACTTTGGCAAAATAATCTTGATCGAGGTTTGTAAAAAAGAAAAAAACTTAAAGTCAGCGGAACTAAAGCTAGGAAACTATTCCAGGCAATCCTGCCAATATCTTGAGTAATAACTTGAGTAAGTGAATCCGTCCAGCCAGGGATTTGAGATAACAACATTTAAACTCTAATAATTGGATCTAATTTATGATAACTACAAAATATTAGGATATCTTCCCGACTTCGTTGAATAAGTCAGGAATATCATCGATGTCGAATATGCTTATCGAGAAATACTGGACATAATCTCAGCTAAATTTTAATAGTAGGAAAAGACATATTTCGCACCAGTTCCAAGTAAATCTGTAGTCCAATCCCCTATGCCAAAGCATATTAACGATGACTTTCAAAACATCCTCTAACGTGCCATCCCAGTCAAGCATAATTAGGTGCATGTGCATCTAAATTCTAACAACGTTTGCTTCTAAGTCTTGCGGGAATTCCGATGATGGTATGTTCATACAATCGATCGAACTCTCGATCAAAATGCGCCGCGACGATCGGATTATCCTGAATTATTAATAGTGTCTCATCATTATGATAATTCGCGGCATTCGACCAATTGTGCGAACCAGTAATTACAGTACGTCGATCAATTATCGCAAATTTATGGTGGAGTAAATCTCCAGTCGGTAAAGTTGGTACGCCAATCGTAGCCAATGGCTGTAAATTATTGCTAGCAGCCTGACAGAGATGATTTGGATCTACACCCATCAGCGTCAAAGCCGAACTATAATCACGATAAGCAAACTGTCGATCGATCGTCCCACGCACTTTTACACCTCGCTGAGATTGGGTTTGGATCATCTTGCTCAACGCAGGTTCGGAGAAGACAAATAGCGCGAAATCGACTTGTTGTTGGCTAGTACTAAGTAACTTACCGATCGAGCCGTTACTACTATCTTCCCACGCCTGCTGCTGGGAAGTCGGCGAAAATTGTACCAAGACTCGTGTTTTGCCGACTAATACCTCAACTGCTGGACGTGTAGGTTTCCGCGCCTTAAATTGGCTAATTTGGTTGCCTGCGGTGCCATCACCCCACATCAGATTAAACTCAGTTGTGAATACTGTGGCTAATTCGCCACTGTCAATCTGCACCAGATTATTTTGATTCCCCTCGCTCTCTAGATGACTAAAATCTCCATAGATATCGCTCATCGTCCAATTTGCCGAAGTGACAATTACTTGATGCCCATCCACCACCATAAATTTGTGATGCATCAACCCACTGCCGCTAGAGCCATCGGCAGTGTCATCTAGAATGGGAATTCGCGCATTTCGCAAAATAACTAGCGCATCGCGGTGGTTGATCTCTTCCTGACTGAGAGTTCCATCTTGATCGATATCTACTAACTTTTGAAATTCCTGATAGTGCTCCTGTTCTCGCGATGTCAACAGCTCAATCTCGGCTGCTGTCAATTCACTCCAGGGATGACTGTAATTGTGTTCCAAAATTACCCGTACCCTACCTCCAGCTTGTGACTTAGCCGCTAAAGCTTGGGCGATATTGGGTAATTGAAACTCTTGGACTGCCACATCAATTTGTGACTGAGCTGAATCCACAACAGAAATTATTTTAGCCGCCAAATCATTGCCTAGTCTAGTTTTGTGTCGATAAGGTTCGGTAAACTCTACAGATCGATCGTGGTTAAAATAGACTTGGATCGATTGATCTTGAGGTAGCGATGGTAGTTTTGCCTGAGTTCCCGATGGGGAACGAAAGCAGAGCCAATATCCACAAAAAATGACAACACCGATGCTTCCAAGAGCTAAACTAGATAAAAGAGAGGAGTGCGATGTGCCAAAGGCACCGCTAAAACGTCTAAATTTCACAGAGAAACTTAAAAACCATGAATAATAAATTATGAATTAATAGCTCTACTACTAGTGCAACAATGATTTAAGGCACTCTTAACAGTTGAGCGTTACTTAACTAATTGTATCATTTATCACTTGAATGTTGTCGAAAATCACTGTGCATCTGGCAATAAACTTCTAAAATTGAAGATTGACGATGATCATCATCGTGTCTTCAACTGGATTGTTAATGTTAGCCCACTGGCAGAATCGACGATAATGCTTACTAGCAGCAGATCCAACTTCGATCTCCGTCAGACTAGCGCGGTAGTATCAACTTCATCGTTTAAATTTCCATGCAGCTAATTTGTAACTGCTTACTTACCATTTTTACGAACTACATTAGACATCGAGGTATATATCATGAGCAGACGCAGAAAAATGTTTCAATGCGGTCATAAAGGCTACGGACAGATCTGTCATCGCTGCCTGCAAGAGGAGGTAGATGTAAATGAAAAGAAAGAGAAAAAACGTAGTTGGCATGATAGTTTTGCCTTCGATCCGATCGATCTCAAGAGCTTACCATCTCATGTGGTTTTAAAAGCTAGAAATATTATTATTGGCTTACAAGATCGTCGCAACTATCGAGAGTTTGGTGGGAAAAGGCTGCGCCACAATCGATTAGTAATTAGTATTCCTGTCACTCGCAATTATCGGATGTTGTGTTTTGAGCGAGATGGTATTCTTCAACCGAAAGAAGTGCTGTCTCATGAAGATTATAATATTTGCAAACCAGGTAGTTGAGAGGGGATTATGCTTTAGGCTTTAGGGCTTGAAATTTGATCCAGTCTAAGAGGCTGTTTGGAAAATACAAGAGAACACTCGCAAACCCTAGAAAATCCTCTCTAGCCCCCCTTGAAAAGGCTACGGTGTATACACACGTCGGCTGGACTTCGTTTCTAGATCTAAATCCCCCAAACCCCCTTGAAAAGGGGGGTAAGATCGGACTCTTAGTCCCCCTGCTTGGTGCGCTAAACCGTCGGGGAACCCGAACGGTGCGCGCATCCGCTTTTTAAGGGGGATTTAGGGGGATTCCTAGGGTGTTGTTGAGGTGAGGTTGAAGCCCCATAATAACAACCCTATTCCTTCATCTTTCTGACCAAATAAATTAACTAAAAAATAGTTATTAGATCTTGTATATGCAGATTTATCTAGATCATAGTGCGACTACCCCAACTCGGACTGAAGCAATCGCTGCGATGCAAAGAGTGCTGACTTCAGAATGGGGCAATCCTTCGAGTATCCATCAATGGGGCGAACGTGCTTCAACGGTGATCGAACAAGCGAGATTTCAAGTAGCAGCATTAATCAATGCTAATCCAGATGCGATCGCGTTTACATCTGGGGGCACTGAAGCTAATAATCAAGCAATTATGGGCGTGGCAAATTTATATGACACACCTCAACATTTGATCATTTCTAGAATCGAACATTCGTCGATTAGTGCGCCAGTTCAATGGTTAGAAAATAAAGGGTGGCAAGTAACTAGATTAGCCTGCGATCGATCTGGGAGAATCAATCCCCAGGATCTAGAAGTGGCAATTCGTCCAAATACGGTGCTGGTGTCGATAATCTACGGGCAAAGTGAGGTAGGCACTATCCAACCTATTGCTGAGTTAGCTGCTATTTGTCGCCAGTATCAAGTTTACTTCCATACTGATGCTGTCCAAGCTGCTGGTAGAATTTCGATCGATGTCCAAAAGCTGGGCATCGATCTCCTCTCGATCTCCAGTCACAAACTTTATGGACCACAGGGTACAGGCGCACTATATATTCGCCCAGGTGTAGAAATTATCCCGCTCTTGGCTGGTGGTGGACAAGAAATGGGCTGGAGATCGGGGACTCAAGCAGTCCCACAAATCGCTGGATTTGGGGTGGCGGCAGAGTTAGCGAGTGAAGAATTAGAGACAGAAAATATCAGATTAATCGGTTTACGCGATCGATTATTTGATCTATTAGCCGATTGTCCCATGTTGATCCCCACCGGAGATCGCACTCATCGCCTGTCTCATCACCTCAGTTTTTGCCTCCAGATCCCACGCTGTCATTCACAAGAACCCATCACTGGCAAAACGATCGTTAGACAACTCAATCTCGCCGGAATTGGTATTAGTTCTGGAGCGGCTTGTGCTAGTGGTAAACTTACTCCCAGCCCCATTCTATTAGCGATAGGATACAGCCAAATCGATGCGGTGGGCGGAATTCGTCTGACACTTGGCAAGAGTACCACAGTGGACGATATCGACTGGACGGCGATGGTACTAAAACAAATTCTCGATCGACTCACACCGCAATTAGTCTGTGTTTGAGCTGTAACTAGGAACTTGAGTTACTAGCCATCAAGACTCCTTCCATCTTACTCAAGATATTAATCAGCGTTTCTACCTGTTCGTTCGGACGCAATACGCCTAAGCCTCTAGCGGTCACTTTACCAGTACTATAAACATAGCGCGATCGAACACTATCAGTCAGATATTCTGCGAGTAAATTCCAGGCTGGTTCCGCCATTGGTGTTTCTAAAATAACGTGTTGTTTACCATCGGGACGAATCCGACTAAATCCGAGTTGTTTGGCAATTTGTTTGAGTTCGACGATCCGGAATAATTGTTGAGCTGGTTTGGGAATTTCACCATATCGATCGTGCCATTCGGCGGCAATATTTACTAGTTCTTGTTTGGTATCAGCGGCAGCTACCGATCGATAGGCACTCATTTTTTGCTCTAGATCGGAGATATAATCAGCCGGAATCATGGCAGTGACTTTGAGATCAATTTGGGTATCCTCGACTTGGGGAATTTCTTGTCCACGAATTTCTTTAATCGCTTCTTGCAGCATTTCCATGTATAAGTCAAACCCGATGACATCCATCTGTCCTGATTGTTCTGCACCCAAGAGATTTCCCACGCCCCGAATCTCCATATCGCGGGTAGCTAATTGATAACCAGAACCCAATTGGGTGAACTCCTGAATCGCTTTTAACCGCTGTCTAGCTTGTTCTGATAGTGTTGTTTCCTTCGGATAAAATAACCAGGCGTGAGCTTGAATTCCGGCGCGGCCAACACGTCCGCGTAGTTGATATAATTGAGACAATCCGAAGCGATGGGCATCCTCAATTAAGATCGTATTCACACGAGGAATATCTAAACCAGACTCAATAATCGTCGTACAGATCAGTAAATCTGCATCACCATTGCTAAAAGTCAACATCGTTGATTCTAGTTCCGATTCATCCATTTGTCCATGCGCGATCGCGATTCGACAAGAGGGCACCAGTTCACTGATTTTTCCAGCCGTTTCTTCAATTCCTTCAATTCTAGGAACCACATAAAATATCTGTCCACCGCGATCGAGTTCTTGACGGATTGCCGTCGTTACTGCGTCTAGTTTATAAGGCGATAAATGAGTGGAGATTGGGCGACGTGATGGTGGTGGAGTCATAATTAAACTCATTTCTCGCACACCAGAAAGGGACATGTATAGCGTCCGAGGAATCGGCGTGGCGGAGAGAGTGAGCACATCAATTTCACTTTTTAGGGTCTTGATTTTCTCTTTTTGATTGACTCCAAATCGTTGCTCTTCATCGATTACCAATAAACCTAGTTCTTTAAATTTCAACTCTTTATTTAGAAGTTGATGGGTGCCAATTACGATGTCTAGTTCTCCAGTTTTGAGGCGATGAAGAATATTTTTACGTTCTTCGGCTGTCCGAAACCGATTGAGTAATCCGACGTTGACTGGATAGGGTGCAAATCGCTCCTGAAGAGTATGATAATGTTGTTGAGTTAAGATTGTTGTTGGAGCGAGAAAAATCACCTGTTTGTGAGCAGTGACGGCTTTGAATATTGCTCTAATTGCTACTTCAGTTTTACCGAAACCCACATCACCACAAACCAATCGATCCATCGGTCGATCGCTCTCCATATCCCGCTTGACATCTTGAGTTGCTTTCAATTGATCGGGTGTCGGTTGATAGCGAAATGAATCTTCTAATTCCTGTTGCCAGGGTGCATCGGGAGGAAACGTAAAGCCCTGTTTTAGCGATCGATCTGCATATAGTTTTAATAGATCGAATGCTAATTTTTTGATCGACTTCTTGACTTTTGCCTTCGTCTTTTCCCAAGCTTGTCCTGATAGTTTATTTAATTCTGGTTTTGCTCCTGCAGCTTGCCGAAAACGAGATAATACTCCCACCTGATCTGCTGGAACTTTGAGCGAACCATCGGCATATTGAATCGTTAAATAGTCGCGCAGAATATCATCAGTCTGAATACTTTCAAATTTAACAAATCGACCCAATCCATGATTGCGGTGAACTACATAATCACCAGGACGCAGTTTATTGGGATCGACTTGTTTGGATACCGCTTGACGACGCTTCCGCGCATAACTAAAACTAGCTAAAGATTGCTGCCCAAAAAACTCACGATCAGTAACTAATATCATTCTGAATGTGGGCAGAATAAATCCTTCCAATTCAGCCACACCTGAATATTTAATTGCTACCGCTGTATGCTGAATTTGCAACTTATCAATAGCTGGAAAATCGCGAGGATTTGGCACAAATTGGGATGGACAATCGTGCTCTTGTAATAGCGACGCAGATCGCGAGGGCTGGGCAGAGACTAACCAACTTGAATAATTCTGTTTGTGATAACCTCGTAAGGTTTCAGCAATCTTGGCAAACTGATGGGGGATCGTGGGAATCGATCGACAGGCCAAATTTAACCCCTCACCACTCACCGCCAATTCATCTAATCGGAGGTAATTAAATCGCTCCTCAATTTTCGTAACACTATTACTAAACTGTTGATGCCAAATTGGCGTACCTGCGGGTAATGTTTCCCATTCCTCTTGAATATACTCACACCAGCGATCGTTATGTGCCTGACAGCGATCAAATTCATCGATCGTCACCAAACAATTATCTGGCAAATAATCTGTTAATGAGTATCGAGCTATTGAGACATCTTCTCCAAAAATCGTCGCAAAATTCACTGGAGTGAGAATTAAACTTTCAATTTTATCTAAAGAACGTTGCGTACTCGGATCGAATTCGCGTAACTTATCCAACTCATCCCCAAACCATTCCAACCGGACAGGCATCTCCGCCGCCACCGGAAAAATATCAATAATATCCCCCCGCTGACTCCATTGCCCCTCAACTTCTACCAATGGGACTCGATCGTACCCCAAATTTACCAACTGAGTACCGATTTTTGCGACATCTCCTTCATCCCCTGCCCGCAGCGTCAAACATCGCGCACTAAACTCTGCTGGTGAGGGTAGATGTGGTTGTAGAGCTAACGTGGTACAAACGATCGCCACTCGACGCTGACGACTGGCGATCCCCTCACTATTTGCAGCATCAGGATCTGACACTGAGGAGATTTGCAAAGATTGGACCTCCGCTAGTCCCTGCATCTGCCCCCAAATCGTCTCTGATTCTAGGCTAGTTGCTCCATAGGGCGATGATTCTGTCGTGGGGTAGAAGTGGACAGTTTGCCATCCCATCGCCTCTAATTGAGCCGCCCATCTGCCAGCCTCTTCGATAGTTGCCGTCACTACCAATAGATGTTGCCCAGAACCTTGCGCCAAAGCTGAAGTGACTAAGCCTTTGGGTAAGCGCGGCAATCCACTCAGGTGCAGCATCCGCTGCTGTTTGAGCTTTGCCAGCAGTTCTGCCGCCAATTGGGAGCGTTCGATGGTGCGAATCAGTGCAGAAAAAGCCATTATTTCAGTCAGCAGTAAATATTAATATAGTGTCCGTCCGAAGCTGCCCGATGGGGATGGCACCAGATGACGAGATCGTTCTCACCTTAAACGGTTTTACCAGATTTTGAAAGGAGTTCTGAGCACCCTGTAATCATTGAGTAGTAAAGAATGGTTGTTTTTTCAAACAGTTATAAACTTAAATATAACGATAAAAAATCGGACTCGACCGATAATTATTAACCTTAATCGAAAGATCGTTAATTTAACCTTAAACAAGTGTTAACCCGATCGAAACTAACGCTTAAAGTAGTCAGGCTAAGATGCTTCTGGTGTCAGAAAAAGTCCACAATCGCGTCAATGCTATTGTCAAAACTTCAATTTTTGAGATCGGTGTGTCCTAAATAAACTTGACAACTATAATTCATGTTATTCAATAATTTTGCTCGACTTAGTACTCTCACCGCAGTAGTAGCATCGGTTTTGGGCACTCAATTAGCAGCTATGGCGGATATCACGCTGAGTGGTGCTGGAGCAACTTTTCCCCAACCACTATATGAGAGATATGCACGGGAGATTCGCAAAGCCCACCCAGATCTAAAAATTAACTATCAGGGAATTGGTAGTGGCGGTGGGATCAAGCAAACGATTGCTGGTACGGTAGATTTTGGGGCTAGCGATGCAGCCATGACAGACGGAGAAATTGCGAAAGTAAAAGGTGGAGTGATCTTGGTACCCACTGCTGGTGGCGCGGTTTCTGTGGTTTATAATTTACCTGGAGTTAAGGGTCTCAAACTCTCTAATAAAGTTCTGACCGGAATTTTTGAAGGTAAAATCACGACTTGGAACGATCCGCAAATTGCTCAAGACAACAAAGGTGTTAGCTTGCCCGCTGGTTCGATCAAACCTGCTGTGAGAGCTGATGGTAGCGGTACTGCTTTCATCTTTACCAATCATCTGAGTGCAATTAGCCCATCATTCAAATCCGCAGTCGGAGCTAGTAAGGAACCAAAATGGCCATCTGGATTTTTGAAAGGTAAAGGTAATCCTGGCGTGGCTGGTTTGGTCAAACAAACTCCAGGGGGAATTGGGTTTGTTGAATATGAGTTCGCCATTAAAAATGGACTTTCCTCTGCCTTAGTTCAAAATGGTAGTGGCAAGTATGTCGCTCCATCGCTAAAAGCTGCGAACTTAGCTCTAGCTGATGTCCAGTTCCCAGAAAACTTCCGTGCATTTGATGTCAATTCCACTCAAGGCTATCCAATTGTCGGTTTGACTTGGTTGTTAGTTCCTAAAAGTCACAAAGATCCCGCCAAGGCTAAGGCAATTAAGACGATGGTGAAGTGGATTCTCACTAGTGGTCAGCAATTTAACGACGATCTCAACTACACTTCGATTCCTAGTAGTGTTGCTCAACGCGCGATCGCAGCAGTTGAATCTGGCGTAAAGTAATCAAAATTTAACAATGTCCTCTCCTCAAAATTTGTTTGTGCCTACGACTACCAAAAATAATTTGGCTAGGCACAATCGTTCTTCCAAAACCGATCGAGCCGATCGATTATTCCGCTATTTGATGTATGCTGCTAGCGCGGTGCCGATTGCTATTCTCATCCTGATGGGATGGAAGATGCTCGAACACGCTTTACCTGCTGTCAAACAGTTTGGATTGGGGTTTTTAGTCGGTCGGGAATGGAATGTACCAGATCTGCGATTTGGTGCCTTGCCATTGATTTATGGCACGATCGGGAGTAGTCTGATTGCGCTGATTGTAGCAATTCCCGTGGGTTTAGCTGTCGCGATCGTCACTAGCGAGGATTTGTTGCCACAATGGTTACGATCGATCATTGCATTTACGATCGAATTAATCGCAGCGATACCCAGTGTAATCTTCGGTTTGTGGGGATTCTATACCCTCGTACCACTACTCCGCCCAGCCGAGCAGTTTCTCCATACTAAATTTGGGTTTATTCCATTATTTAGTACGGAACCGTCAGGATTTGGACTAGTGACGGCGGGGATATTGTTAGCAATTATGATTTTGCCAACCCTGGCTGCTGTCAGTCGGGAAGTGTTATTAGTCATCCCAGGTTATCTCCGTACTGGCTCGATGGCTCTAGGAGCCACTCGCTGGGAAACAATTTTCAAAGTCGTCTTGCCTAGAGCTTTTTCGGGAATCGTCGGTGGGATCATGTTGGCATTGGGACGTGCGCTCGGTGAGACGATGGCGGTGACAATGGTCATTGGTAATGCTGCAACCATTAGTGCTTCAATCTTTGAACCTGCTTACTCGATTCCATCGATTTTAGCCAATCAATTTGCCGAGGCGCAGGAAGATATTCATATTGGCGCACTTGCTTATTTAACGTTGATTCTATTTGTCTTAACATTAGTGGTAAATATTGGGGCTGTGGGACTAGTGAAATTAGTCGAACGTGGCGAAAAATAAGTATGAAAAATTCAGAAACTACTAATTTAACTACTCCTCTATCCTGGATTAGAAATTTAGGCGATCGAGGCATGACTGTTTTAGCCTTTGGGTTAACAATCATCGGGATGTTGCCGCTAATTTCAGTCCTATGGAATATTGTGGTCAAAGGATTTCCTGGCTTGACAGCCGTCATGTTTACCAAACCAATCATTGATGATGGTTTTGCTAATGCGATTGTTGGTACCTTAACGATGGTGGCGATTGCCTCTTTGTTAAGTATTCCAATCGGCATTGCTACAGGTATTTACCTTGCAGAATATGAGCCGACTAGTAAGATTAATCGCAGTGTGAGATTTTTGACTACGATCTTAACTGGAGTTCCATCGATCGTTGTGGGAATTTTCACCTACGATATTATTGTCTTGGTTAGTAAAAAACTATTTGATTTTAGTTATAGCGCAGTTGCTGGTGGCATCAGTTTGGCAATCTTAATGTTGCCAATTATCACCCTGACAACAGAAGAAGTATTGAAATTAGTGCCCAATACTTTTCGGCTAGCTTCATCTGGATTAGGTGGAAGTAGATTTCAAACTATCTCCCGAATTATTTTACCGACGGCTTTACCCGCCATCTCAACAGGCGTATTACTATCGATCGCTCGTGCGACTGGAGAGACAGCACCACTGTTGTTTACAGCTCTCTTTGCTCAAGATTGGGCCGAAAATTTATTCAGTCCAACTGGTTCTTTACCAGTGTTAATTTTTAACTTATATAACGATCCAGATCCAGTCAAAAATCAACTAGTTTGGACAGCATCTTTATTTTTACTTGGTATCGTTTTAGTTGTCAATTTACCTGCTCGAATATTGGCAAGTAGAGGGAGGTAGATTAGTTGAAAGTTGAAAGTTGAAAGCGATGACTCGGAGTTTTGGAGGGTGAGCACTGCTAAACTTGCCAAACATTTAGGCTTAAGGTCATCTCGATCCAATCAATATTTGCGTCCAGATACTTACATATAGTTGAAAACATTATAAGTAACAGATAGTTGATAGTCCATTAGCAATATTATTATAATATATTTTTCATGCGTGAATTAGAACAGTCTGTTAGAGAATTAAAAACAGCAATTCAGGTAAATAATCTGAGCTTTTTCTACGGTGTAGTTAGAGCATTAGAAAGCATTAACATGAGTATTTTTCAAAATCATGTAACCGCAATTATTGGGCCTTCTGGTTGTGGCAAATCTACTTTTATTAAATCACTCAATCGAATTGGTGAACTAGAAGGAAAAGTGAAAACTGAAGGAGCAGTTCAATTATATGGACAAGATATTTATCATCCAAAAGTTAATCTCAATCAACTGAGAAGACAGGTCGGTATGGTCTTTCAAAAGCCAAATCCTTTTCCGATGAGCATCTATGAGAATGTTGCCTATGGGATAAAAATTGGTGAAGAGAAAGTCAATCGATCGACACTAGATAATATTGTCGAATCTTCCTTACAGGATGCTGCACTGTGGAATGAAGTCAAAGATAAATTGCATAAATCGGCTCTGGGATTATCAGGTGGACAACAGCAAAGATTGTGTATCGCTCGTGCGCTGGCTGTTAAACCAAAAGTATTATTAATGGATGAACCTTGTTCGGCATTAGACCCGATCGCGACGATGAAAATCGAGGATCTAATTCACAGTTTACGTCAAGATTTGACGATTGCGATCGTCACTCACAATATGCAACAAGCTGCAAGAATTTCAGACTATACGGCCTTTTTTAGTACCGATGAAAGTCGGATTGGCCGGATGGTAGAATTTGGAGAGACTAAGCAAATCTTCTCATTTCCAGTCGATCGTCGTACTAATGATTATGTGTCCGGTCGATTTGGTTAATAATAGAATAGCTCACAAAAAAGGCTGTAATGCTTTAATCGCATTACAGCCTTTTTAATAATTTAAAATCGCAACTCAAGTTTCGATTTGATAATATTCCTTGGTTGCCTCTGCATACCCCCAAGCCAAGCCGTCCGGATCGCGATTGCGCGTCCAGTCAGTAAAGTCTGGTTCGCTCCGTCGCTTGTAGATAGTACTCGAATGTACATCTAGCCGCTTTGCTAATTCCGACTGGATAATCGTCACTACAGGGCTATTAGTTACTACTGGGATATCCGTCGGCGAGGCAATCGGCGGATCGGTGACAGGTAAATCTTCTACCTCCACACTAGCTGCCGTCGTGGTTGGGGTAGATTCCGTTTCAAATAACTGACGAAGATTGCTCAAGTCAGAAACTACCGCTTGAGCCGCAGGGGGTTCTGGTGTCGGAACAGCAACTGAGGCAACTGGAGGACTTGATATTGCTGAAATAGCTACAGGTGGAGTCGATACCAATGGTAGTAATATTTCAGTTGGGATGGGAGCGGTTGGCACTGCTACGACTTGATTTGTCGCTGGCATAATTTCCGGTAGATCGCGCTCGCTATCATCAAAAATGCTGCCAAGCGTGCTAACTGAAACAAAATAATAAATTTGACCTCGATCGGGATGTTGGCGGCTACCCGTGCCAAATTCCTCAGCTTTAGCAGCTAAATACTTATTGGCTACATTCCCAGAAACATTCGCTTTGAGAGACAGATCGATCGGGGTAATTTCACCACGATTTTGGACGATCAGTTGTTGAAAAACTGGATTGATAGATTGAGCAGTCTTTGACCATTCGTAGCTTTGCCAGATATTTCCACCAGCGATCAGCAAAGTCACACCCAATATTAATGGCCACGCTACAAATAGCGCAGACATTGACAGTGCTGCTGGTAGAAGAACTAGCAAGCAGCCTGTAGCACTTTTTCTATTTATAGCTCTTTCAGGCATTTGCCCTGTGTTTTTAACTTAACGCTAAATTATTTTAGTAGATTGTACCGCTTTCGGTGCATACCTGTTCGCCCAATTAACAATCAGTTACGCCCTTCCGGTTAATTAAATAATTTTTTGGGCTGGGAAGGGGATGGGTTGATAGTTTTGGGTAAATGTTTTTGGATTACTTATAGTTCACAATTCCCGCAAAATCATCAGCAGCAAGACTCGCACCACCAACCAGTACCCCATCGATTTGTGGTTGTGCCATAATTTCGTCGATATTACTCGGCTTTACGGAACCACCGTATTGAATTGTGACATTGGGATTGGTTAATTGGGCGCGAATTAGCCCAATTACTCGATCGGCTTCTTTGACTTCACAAGTTTCTCCAGTACCAATTGCCCAGATTGGTTCGTAGGCAATGACTAGTTTATCTTGCGAGATGCCTACCAAGCCATTTTTTAACTGATTGATAATCACCCGTTCGGCTTCGCCAGCATCCCGTTGTTGTTTTGTTTCCCCGACACAGAGGATCGGAATCAACCCACTCGATTGAGCCGCTTTTAGTCGTAAGTTTACTGTCTCATCAGTTTCCCCAAAATACTGGCGACGTTCGCTATGCCCCACAATTACGTATCTAACACCCATTTCTGTCAACATATTGGCAGAGATTTCGCCGGTGAAAGCTCCACACTCCTCCCAGTGAACATTTTGGGCACCTAACCGGATCCGATTACCATGCAAACTTTTGCTAACAATTGTTAAATCTGTAAATGGTACGCATAGAACCACCTCACGCTCTTCAGGAGCCTCATCGATTTGGGAGATAAATTTCATTAAAAACTCAGAGGCTTCACTCTGAGTTTTATACATTTTCCAATTACCAGCAATAATAACTTTACGCATAATTTAAATTAGACCACTCTACCAGGATAGTCTCTATATTCCCATGAATTGGGTTGGGGTAGGCTTTAGGTTTTAGGCTTTAGGCTTGAGGGGAATAATTGGATTTGTTAACTATCGACTGATTTCCAACTTTGCCACCACAAGAAAATCGCAATAACACAGGAGGGTAAAAAGACGGCAGTTAGGACTAGTCCAGTGGTCGGTACTGGAGTTAGACTTTTACCAAGATAGTTAATCGCGATCGAGATAGCGACAGATGGTAATAACATTTTGAGTAATAGCCCAATTTGGTCTGACACGAATTAATCTCTATCCCCGAATTTATCATGCAATTTAGCGAACTGATCATTAAACTAGGGTCTGCTGTTAAAGCGAGTAGTTTAGGCGCAGACAACGATCTCAACCCAATTTTAACTGGCTTGGCACCGATCGATGCAGCGACATCTGGGACAATTAGCTATATCGAAGGAGATAAATTTGCCAAATTTGTCAGCAATACGGCAGCGAGTGCCTTGATTTTACCAATGAATGAAGCAATTCAGGCTCAGGCGATCGATCGAGGAATTGCCTGGATTGCTGCTAGCGAACCGCGATTATTATTTGCCCAAGTCATCAAATTATTTTATCAACCATTCCGGCTACCTGTTGGCATTCATCCGAGTGCGATCGTCGAACCAGGAGTCGAATTAGGCGATGATGTGTCGATCGGTGCCCATGTGGTCATTCAACCTGGAGTAAAAATTGGTAATGGGGTGACGATTCATCCCAATGTGGTAATTTATCCCGATGTCCAAATCGGCGATCGTACCATCCTTCATGCCAACTGCACCATTCACGAACGGGTACGGCTCGGTGCTGATTGTGTCATCCACAGTGGGGCAGCGATCGGCTCAGAGGGCTTTGGCTTTGTGCCGACAGCTACTGGCTGGTTCAAGATGGAACAAGCAGGTTATACAGTCTTAGAAGACGGTGTAGAAATCGGCTGCAATAGTAGTGTCGATCGACCAGCAGTGGGTGAAACTCGGATCGGCCGAGATACAAAGCTAGATAATTTAGTACATGTCGGACATGGTTGTCAGATCGGTGCTAATTGTGCTCTTGCTGCTCAAGTTGGCCTAGCTGGAGGTGTAAAAGTCGGCAACCAAGTCTTGCTCGCTGGACAGGTGGGAGTGGCCAATCAAGTAACAATTGGCGATCGAGCGATCGCTTCATCAAAAACGGGCATTCATAGTAACGTCGATCCCGGCGAAATTGTCTCCGGCTATCCCGCTGTTTCCCACAAACTTTGGCTCAAAACTGCCGCGATCGTCAATCGATTGCCCGAAATGTATCAATTCTTTAAACAAAATAAACAAAATTAGTTTGGATTTGGGAGTTGTATTAGCAAACCTCTAAAGCCTAAAACCTAAAGCCAGTCAGTGCGCGATCACTGAACTGAAAGCCTAAAGCCTAAAACCTAAAGCTGATAATCTGGTCAATTTTGTCGATGTCATTCTTGAGGGAGCGTGGTAAGCTACGTTTGTATTGTAATTAGTCAATCAGTGAAAAGTAGAAAATATCTATCCTTATTCACTATTGCCAACTACTTCCCCGCATTTGTCAACGTGTACTTTTGTTGCACGTTAATAGCAACTGATTTAGTTGTTTAAAACTAACAAATTGATAAAATTTAACTTAGAATTGTATTGATAAGTACAATTTCTATCATTCAGGATAGTTTGAGACAGTTTGTTTAAGCTGTGACGACTCAGCGATTGTCATATATGCATCCCCAATTTTTGGAGTTACCACTTATACCTGCCGTAGGCAGCGATCGCTCACGACCACGACAGGAAAATGGCGGCTGTTCTAACCCTAATATTCCCTGCTTGAGGTGAGTTATCACAGGTTTGCAAGATTGTTTTCTGCCTCACACGCATTCCGCTCTGGCATTCACAATTTACATGGCAACAATATGAACGAAACTTGGCAACTCATCAGTGCGGTACCCGGAACTAGTCAGCTTATTGCTAAAAATTGGCTAGTCGCTCAGATCGCCACCCCAGCAGTCCCAACTGTCACCACAAATTTTTCAACGTCTGGTGTTGAAAATTTTGTGAAGCAAACTAGTGGCACCGTTGGAGCCTTTTTACCAAGCTTAATTGGTGCGGTAGTTACATTATTTGTCGGCTGGATCGTTGCATTCGTTGTATCATCAGTCGTTCGCAATCTACTCAAACGCACCGATTTGGACAACCGTCTTGGTAACTTGGCAAGTGGGCACTCTGGCTCTGCTAGATCAAATTTAAATACCGAAAAATTAGTTGGGGACATTGTCTTCTGGCTAATTTTTCTATTTGCCCTGCTCGGCTTTCTCAACGCGCTCAACCTAACTGTGGTCGCGCAACCGCTCAATAATGTCTTGAACCAAGTACTGGCATTTATGCCAAAACTAGCTTCAGCAGCAGCTCTAGCGGGGATTGCTTGGCTATTGGCAACCGCAGTCAAAACGATCGTCATTCGCACAGCGGGAACGATCATGCCAGCGATGTCTCGTCGATTGGCGGTTGGGGAAAATCAAGTTCTCCCTAGCGAAACATTAGGAAACGCACTGTACTGGTTTGTCTTCTTATTTTTCCTCCCAGCGATCCTTGGTGTTCTCGATCTGCAAGGACCACTAGCACCAGTCCAAAATCTGTTAAATGATATTCTCAGCGCACTGCCAAATATCTTTAAAGCAGGTTTAATCGGGATTGTTGGTTGGTTTGTAGCTCGCATCGTCCGCGAGTTGGTAACTAACTTGCTCGCTGCTGCTGGAACCGAGCGATTAGCTACTAAAATTGGTTTGAATAGAGCTGCTCCAGGTCAATCCCTGTCAGGATTGTTGGGTACGGTTGTTTATTTGATGGTGTTAATTCCAACTGCGGTAGCGGCATTGGATGCACTTCAAATTCCCGCAATTTCTAGACCAGCAACCTCAATGCTTCAACAAGTATTGAATACTATTCCGCAAATTCTGACCGCAGCGGGAATTCTAGCTGTTGCTTATGTTGTGAGTCAGTTTATTGGCGATTTGGTTGCCAACTTACTCAGCGGCTTGGGATTTAATAATATCTTCCGTGCGCTGGGACTCAACACCCTGCATCAGTCCACTACTACGACTACCACTACCACCACTAACCCTAGTACTTCTGATACTCCAGCTACTCGTGGGGCGATCGTGCCTAGCAGCACCAACCGGACTCCGTCTGAGGTCGCTGGTTTAGTTGCGAGTATTGGGGTGATGATTGTAGCCGCAGTAGCTGCTACAGGCGTGTTAGGGATTCCCTCTCTGACTCAACTTGTGGAAGGGTTACTACTCATCTCTGGACAAGTGCTGTCTGGAGTTGTCGTGTTTGCGATCGGTCTATATCTAGCAAATCTAGCTCAAAAAGTAGTCGCTAGTTCGGGTACTCATCAATCACAAGTACTTGGACAGATTGCTCGGTTGGCAATTATTGCCTTTGTTGGCGCGATGGCGTTACAACAGATGGGCATTGCGGCTGGCATTGTTAACTTAGCTTTTGGTTTATTGATAGGTGCGATTGCAGTAGCAGTGGCGATTTCCTTTGGGTTGGGTGGTCGCGATGTCGCTTCCGAACAACTTCGGGATTGGTTGACTGGATTTCGTGACAAACGTTAATCTCAATTTTGTAATTTGATTTTAAAAAGTCAGAAGTCAGCATCCAAAGCTGACTTCTGACTTTTTTTTGACCTACCAAATGGGTGCTATAGCAACCGCCAAGCTTGTTAGGAAATATCCCCGACTTCTTGGAGAAGTCGGGGGTATTGCCGTAATGGTAGAGATGTTCTAATCGCCCTAGCGGTTGCTATATTTTTCCCCGATCCTCTACCTCCTAAAACCTCAAACCGTTCAGTGCGCGATAGCCGTTAGCGTAGCCTCTCGTCAGCACAACTGAAAGCCTAAAGCCTAACTTCAGCCACTTGAGCTAAGATATCCATAAGTTTTGAATTTTTTAGAGAGACAGTGGAAACCAATACGATTAACTGTACTGAAGTTTGTACAAATGGCTGTATTCAACCCGATCGATGTCAGAATCAAGCTCATATCCAGTCAGCTTCCAAATTTATTAATGAAACTTCCTTAGATAAAATGCATCAAATCGCGGAGGAAGCTCGGCGTAAAAAAATGTCGGCTCCTCCGGTATGGGTTATTCCCAATTGGGAAGACTAAATTTAGTGGAAAGTGATGCCCTGCGTCTACCGCAAGGGTTAAAAGTTGCGGAAAATTGTTGTTAAACGCAATTGCTCGTTCACAACTTATTTAGCTATCGATCGTTCAAATTTATCAAAAACATTAGTTAATATATGAACTTAGTATCACTCCAGAATCAACTGGATAACCTCTCCTTTGGAATTTTGTTCCTAACCATGTTGATTTATTGGGTAGGCGCATCTTTCCCTGCAATTCCATTTTTGCGAAACCTGGGAACGACGGGAATGGCGATCGCCAATCTGTGCATGGCAACCCTATTAGCCGCAAGATGGATTGAAGCTGGCTATTTCCCGTTGAGTAACTTATATGAGTCGCTCTTTTTCTTGGCTTGGGGGATCACCGCCATGCACCTGTTTGCTGAATCGATCAGTCGAAGTGCGCTGGTTGGGGTCGTAACTGCGCCTGTGGCGATGTTAATTACCGCATTTGCGGCATTGAGACTACCTGGCGATATGCAGGCATCAGCACCGCTGGTACCTGCTTTAAAATCTAACTGGCTGATGATGCATGTCAGTGTGATGATGCTATCTTATGCCACTTTGTTGGTGGGATCTGTACTCGCGATCGCCTTCTTATTTATCACCCGTGGACAAGAGATCGAGCTACGCGGTAGCTCCTTTGGTGGGAGCGGTTATCGATTGACTAGTAGTCTGGCGACTCAAAATGTGGTAGCAGCTAGCTCAATCGAACCGCTGAAGATTTCCCTTGGCGATCTAGGCAACACAGCCGTATTAGAAGTGCCCACAGCAGCGGCGACACTCCTCTCACCGCAACGACTGGGTTTGGCTGATACATTAGATAATATTAGTTACCGGATTATTGGCTTGGGATTTCCATTGCTGACAATTGGGATTATTGCTGGTGGAGTTTGGGCGAATGAAGCTTGGGGTTCTTACTGGAGCTGGGATCCCAAGGAAACTTGGGCCTTCATTCTGTGGTTGGTATTTGCGGCTTATTTGCACTCGCGGATTACCAAGGGTTGGCAAGGACGCAAACCAGCAATTTTGGCATCAGTAGGTTTTGTTGTAGTCTGGATCTGTTATTTAGGGGTTAACATTCTCGGCAAAGGATTACATAGTTACGGCTGGTTCCTTTAATATAGATGATTGTTGATGATAGTTTTCATCAACAATTCGCTCACATTATAGATATTTCGATCGAATTATTTGGAGAAGATTATGCACGATCGCTTTGAGTCATTGGAAAGTGGAGAAGTCATTTCAGTTCAGCACGAAGCACAAGTGTTGAGTGGGCACCGTACCTTCAGAGCTGGCGAGTTGAGTGATGCCATTAAAAGTTATTTGGAAAATGCGATTGGTGGTTGGAGTGAAGAGAAAAATGGCTGGTTTACCGATCGCGGCATCGATTGTGAGGCACTAAGATTTGGCTCTAATGGCTGGCAAAAAGGTCGGATTAGATTGTGTTTAGAATTTTGCCCAGATGAGTTGAATTCAGTCAATCACAGCAGTACTTCCATACCCATCAATGCGACTACGGAGCTAACCGGGCACCCAGTGAGCGCGACACTGACACCTCCTCACGATCCCAATACTGCTAGAGATGTTCGGAATGAAAATAGTGTAAATCAATCAACATTTGCGATCGAGCATCCTGCCCCAGAAATTGCTACCAATCAGCATGAAACAATGGCGGCGGCTGGAGCTGGAATTGCTGTGATGGGTGCCGTTGGCGTAGCCGCAATCGCTACTCCCAATCCTGCTCAAGTCGCTACAAATCTAACTATCCCACCGCTGGCAGATACGGTATTAGAACTAGAAGAGCATCACGCAGATCTGAGTGCTTCCCATAGTGGGAATTTGGATGAAATTGCTTTTGACTTCGATCAATCTAATGACAGTCAGGGGAGAATGATTCCGAATGGGATGATGGAGCTGGATCTCAACGATTTAGGGCTGGATTTTTCCGAACACGATTTGCTCAATTTTGAAGCCAATGGGATGTCTGATGATTCAGCCGAATTCGCAAATCTTCAAGATATTGGCAGATCTGAAAATTCTGGGATGTTAATCGATGAAGTCTGGAATGAAATGAATCAAGGCAATTGGCCCGGAATTAATTAAATTAGTTGAAAGCTGTTACTGAGCTTAGCCGAAGTGTTAAAAGTTGAATTTTCAGGGTGGGGAATTAAGCCCTGATTAAGGGTTTAATTCAATAGCAATGGCTAATTTTTTACGATAACTTATGGATTTTATTCAGCTAACGGGGATTCGTTGTTACGGCTACACGGGATATTTGCAGGAAGAACGCGCCCTAGGACAATGGTTTGAAGTCGATCTCCGGATTGGGGTGGACTTAGCTCCTGCAGGTCGGAGCGATCGGATCGAAGATACACTTGATTATCGGAGTGTGATCGCTGCTGTCAAAGAGATCGTTTCAACTGCTAAATTTGCGCTTGTCGAAAAACTTGCGGAGACGATTATTAGTACAGTTCTGAATTTCGACAGGGTTCAACAAGTTGAGCTGAAATTATATAAACCTGCGGCACCAATCCCCGATTTTGGGGGCAAAATTACGATCGAGCTAACCAGACGAAAGTAGGCTTTGGGCTTTAGGTTGAGAGTTGGAGCTAAAACCCAATGTTTAACTTTAATGACGATCGAGATATTACCCGCTCGAATCTATCGAAATCGGGTAGGCTAGATATGACAATTGTGACTCTTTTGCATTGAACTGACGGAGGCATCTAAATATGACTGTGCGATTGCAGCGTCCACTTTTAATTGGTGGGATTGGGCTAACACTGGGTTTATGGGGTTTGGATAGTATTTCGCACAGCCTCTCCGGTATGGGCGATCTGTTGACGCTGGGCGCGATTGCCGCTGGGGGTAGTTATTTTTGGTACAATCGGCGCGGTAGTCAGGGACAAATACCGCTAGCGAAGGTAGATATCAATCAGGCGACACTCGATCGAGTCCTGAGCCAAGTAGAATTGGTAATTAGTCAACTAGCGATCGAAAGTCCAAACGCTGCCAAGATCGATCCACTCAGACGACAATTAACTCAAGTCAAGACTAATTTAACTCGACTCGATCGGCATATTGCGATTACTGGTGGGCAACGAGTCGGGAAAAGCAGCTTGATCAAGCTACTCACCACCGAGCCAGTACCCTCTGCGACACCACTCAAATACATCGAAACACCAGCCCTATTTACTAGTGGTGCAGAGAGTAACAGTGCAGACTCGACAGCCAAACAACTCGCCCTCAACGCTGATTTAGTTTTATTTCTCACCAATGGCGATCTCACTGCTACCGAATACAAATACATCGCCGAACTTCACCAAGCTCATCAGCGAGTAATATTATTACTCAATCAAGTCGATCGATACCTACCTGACGAACGAAATCTCATTCTCCAGAAACTGCAATCGACTGTTGCTGGTACACTCGGATCTTCAGATATTGTCGCCACAACTACTGCACCTGCATCTGTAAAAGTTCGCAAAATTCAAGCAGATGGGACCACGATAGAAACCCTGGAAACACCACCAGTAGAGATCGGTAATCTCAACCACCAACTCACCAATGTCCTCGCTACCGAAGGGGAAAAACTGGTATGGGCGAATACTTATCGCCAAGTAGCTGGAGTCCAACTCACCGCCAAAACTGCCTTAAATACCGTTAGACGCGATCGAGCATTACCATTAATCGAACAAAATCAGTGGATTGTTGCTGCGGCTGCATTTGCCAACCCTTTACCCGCGCTAGATTTAATCGCTACTGCTGCGGTTAATGCTCAAATGGTGATCGACTTGGGTGCGATCTATCAACAAAAATTCTCCCTGGATCAGGCTCAAACCGCCGCTGGTGCGATGGGTAGCGTGATGTTGAAACTAGGGTTAGTCGAACTCTGCACTCAAACAGTCGCCGGATTGCTCAAGACGAATGCGATTACTTTCGTGGCGGGAGGATTGGTGCAAGGTTTAAGTGCTGCTTATCTCACCCGAATTGCAGGTTTAACCCTCGTTGAATATCTCGAAGCTCAAGATCTCGTCGCAGCCGAACCAGCCCGCGCCTGGAATCTCGATCTGCTAGGGAATACCCTCCAAAATGTCTTCCAAGCTAACCAACGAGTTGCTTATATGCAAACTGTTGTTAAGCAAGGAATCGATCGCTTGCTGCCCAATGGAGCGGCTGTTGAAGTGGTTTAGGTATTGCTTCTATGATCAAGCAATACTCACTAAGTACTGATATAAAATATCAATAGAGTAGATAATATAGATATAAAGTGAAAATATCTATATGCCTACGTCAAATCTCGACTCTTTGGCTGCTGGGGAAACAGCGACCATTTCACGAATAGATAGTGAAGCAGGACTCTATCAACGCCTCTATGCATTGGGTTTTCGTGGTGGTCGGCAAATCCACATGGTGCGCCGAGGTTGGTTATCAGGCCCTCTTCATATCCGGATTGGCACCACTGAAGTGATGCTCCGTCAACGAATTGCACTGTTAGGGATGCCCAATACGGGTAAATCAACTTTTTTCAACCGATTTACAGGTGCTCATGCCAGTATCGGCAATTGGCCAGGGATTACGGTCGATCTGATGGTAAGCAAGGTAAAACTTGGGGCTGAAGTAGCTGAAATTGTTGATTTACCAGGCATTTACGATCTGCGGGGATTTTCGGCAGATGAGGCGGTGGTGTGTCAGTTTTTGGCAGAAAATTCACTCAATTTAGTACTAATTATTCTCAATTCTACTCAACTCGATCGACAGTTGAGTCTAGCACTTCAGATCAAACAGCTTCAGATTCCAGCGGTGTTGCTGTTAAATATGGCGGATGAAGCTCCAAAATTTGGGGTGTCAGTAGATGCAGTGGTTTTGTCTCAGCGATTGGGGATGCCTGTAGTCCCGCTGAGTGCTAAATATGGCGATGGTTACGATCGAGCGGTAAGTACAATTACCACAGCTTTGGCACAACACCCGAATGGATTTCAGGTTGGTGTTGTGACTGATAAATTTTTGCCTGAAAGCCAGATGGCGGAAGAATTGGGGAGCTTATTGCAAGCAACGATCTCAGTTCAGGATTTAGCCGAAGAAAATCTAACAACACGGATCGATCGAGTCTTGCTGCACCCGATCTTGGGTTTACCACTATTTTTCAGCACGATGTTCCTGATGTTTCAGATCGTCTATGCGATCGGCACACCGATTCAGAAATTATTAGGCAATCTGTTTGATTGGTTTAAAACAGTAGCTCTAGAGCCGCTGCTGGCAAGCGTACATCCTTTCCTCAAATCTTTCTTAATTGATGGACTGTATCAAGGCATCAGTACTGTCACAGCATTCGTGCCAGTAATTATTCTGTTCTTCTTCTGTATGGCAATTGTGGAAGATAGCGGCTATTTATCTCGATCGGCATTTCTGATGGATGCCTTTATGGAAAGATTGGGATTGGATGGGCGATCGTTTGTGATGTCATTGATGGGATTTGGTTGTAATGTCCCGGCCATTATGGGGACGCGGGTGATGCGATCGCCTGGGTTGAGATTGCTATCGATGATGGTAATTCCCTTTTCGTTGTGTTCAGCGCGATTGAATGTATTTATCTTCATGTCAACGGCATTATTTGCACCACAAATTGCCCCAATTGTGATCTTTAGTCTTTACTTACTCAGCTTTGTGGCGATGATTTTGACAGCCGCTTTATTCAAGGACAAATTTGCGAGTAAAGAACCATTTGTGCTGGAATTACCGCCTTATCGGTGGCCGACATTCAAACAAATTTGGTTACGATCGTGGCGCGAAGTTAAACACTTTATCTTTTGGTCGCGACGGTTTATTATCTTTGGTGTAATTGCGATTTGGTTTCTGAATAATTTTCCAACTAATGTCCCTGCGGCTAGTGCCCAAACTTTATCTGGGATGATTGGGACGATTACTCAGCCAGTTTTACAGCCGATCGGCATTAATCCCCAATTAGCTGTTGCTTTAATTTTTGGGTTTGTTGCTAAAGAAATTGTCGGTAATGTTCTGAATCTGTGGAAAGAAGTATCAGAGAAGCAAGATATAGCAGAGAGAAAGAAAAATGGTATTAGAACCTGTTCTGTGCCCAGCTTGTCAAAGTAGCGATGTCGTCAGACACGGATACTCAGGAGAAGGA
>JANYIT010000048.1 GCA_025358725.1 Chamaesiphon sp. GL140_3_metabinner_129_sub | reverse complement strand
GATGCTGTTGGCGAAGTCAAAAAAAGCTTGTATTTAGGTAAGTTGCTTGAGCAATGAAACGATCGAGAGTAATCTGGATTTGCTACATTTGCTTCAGACTGGAGCTAGAGCAGCAAATCGAGAAATTCGGGTTTTTGCATGAGAAATACCATCTAACCAAGCAACCATCCTCAGCACATTGAGAGCTACAGCAGTCAGTAAGTGCTGGAGCCGAACTTTAATCAAACCAACGTAGCGGGCTTGTCGTAATCCCAAAGTTCCAATGCCTTGAGACAACGTGCCTTCAACTCCCGCTCTGGTACCATAGAGCTTTTTCCAATCAGTGGAATTTTGTTGTTGTCGGGCGGTTTGCAATGCTTGGTATTCTGCCTTTGGGCGCAGTGTCAGTTCTCTTGGCTCAGTTAAGGAGCGGGTGCATAAATCACGGGCAGGGCAAAGTCGGCAAGTTTGACGGGGAAACCTGACATTAATCACTGCGTTGCCCCATTTGTCCTGAGTTGGAACCCACTTTTTAGTACTTTTTTTACCTTGGGGACAAGTCACTCGTTTTGTATTCCAGTTGACTATAAACTGGCTACTGTCATAGCCACCATCCGTCTTAGCTTGCCAACTCACATTGGGGCGAACTGGTCCGACTAAATCTATGCCATACTGCTTCCGACTAGTGACGATAAGATTACTATCGACATAACCAGCATCAACAATATGTTGGTTGGGGAGCAAGTCTTTAGCTGCCAGTGCCTCATGTATGGGTTGAGTCTGGGTAACATCGGAAACCTGAGCTTGGGTGGTAATGGCATGAGTAATTAAATGGACTTGGTTCTCATCACAAGTTTCTGTCAGATGGACTTTATACCCAGTCCAAGTCACACTTCGTTTGTTACCAAAGCGAGCATCAATGTCATAAGGAGAGTCAAAACGACTACCACAGGGAGCTAGGTCAGCGGCAGCCCGCAATTTTACCCGATCGTTATCCATGTAGTATTGATGCACCCAAGTCTGTCGCAGAATCTCGACGGCGGGTAGATGAGCCAACCCATCGAGCGTCGTTTCTGCCTGCACAGCTATGAGTAACTGCATCCCGTCTGTGCCAATCATCTCGGCATATTCTTGACGTGCGGCAATCCCCTTGGGTAAGCGATACTCTTCTACGACACGACCGTAGCGATCGAACCAAACATCTGGTACCCACGTACATAACCAGTCCGGCGCAACTGTGGCTAGAGCATTGAGGGCGGAACGTAGGGTCTCCCCTACTCCTTCAAGTCGATTTAGATTACGGATCGCCGCCAGTACATGGGTGGAGTCGGTGCGCTGTTTTCCTCTTTCTTTGAGCCATCCGCGCTCTTTAAATTGCTTCAGTAAGGTGTCCAGTAGTTGTTCTCCGGCACCACCTGCCATCAATCGAGTCCGAAATTCACACAACACCGAAAAATCAAAACCTGAATCAGTCAGTTCTAAACCTAAAACATATTTCCAATCAATTCGACTGCGGACTGCTTCGGCAGCTTGTCGATCTGACAAATCTTCAATAAATTGCATCACACAGATTAACGCCAATCGCCAAGGTCTAACTGTGGGTTGACCATGAGTAGGATACAAAGCCGCAAAGTCACTGTCACTGTATAGTGTCCCAATTTCATCTCGCAGCGTCAGATAAATGTTCCCTTTTGGGAAAGCAGCGCAGGCGACCCGAACTGTTTCCTCTGGCACGGGACTGATGGGTTGCTGTTTGAGTGACATATCCCTAACTCTCCTAGCTGTGGATGGTGACAATCTTAGTTTACGGAATTCCTGTCTGCTTTTGACTTCGCCAACAGCATCACTTCTGCTTTTGACTTCGCCAACAGCATCACTTGCTAAGTAAACACTGCACGTAAAAGGAGCGACAGCTATGGCAATTGACGTGACATTCTTGAGAGATATCGAAAACGGCGGACGACAGGAACAGCCGCTCGAAATTGCCACCCTATTGGCAAAATTTATCAGTGCAGCTAAAGTGAGTCTGCATATTGCCATCTACGATTTTCGCCTGACCGATCCGAATCTATCAGACCCCGTGATTAACGCGCTCAAGGAGCGAGCCGAGGCAGGTATTAAGGTAAAAATTGCCTTCGACCACGGTAAGCCAGATGCACAAAATGTCGATCCCTTTTTAGAAAGTGGTAGCGACCCCGCACCAAAAGGCACTAAAGGATTCTTAGAAACAGTGTTCGGCGGGACAAAAGTGGAAATTGAGAGCATTGCTGGCTCGAAATTGATGCACAATAAATACGTGATTCGAGATGTTAATACACCTCAAGCTGCCGTATTAATGGGTTCGGCTAATTTTACTGACGGAGCTTGGACTTATCAGGACAACAATATCGTCCAGATTGCCTCACCGCAGCTTTGTAGCTATTACGAAACCGACTTTCAAGAATTATGGGTGAGTGGCAACATCAAATCTACAGGTGTCAACGACCAAGGCACTGTAATGGTCGGACGCAGTAAAATTGAAGTAGCTTTCTCCCCAGGTGAAGGTCAAACGATCGATCGGATGATTTCCAATCTAATTAATACTGCACGGACGCGGATTAAAATTGCTTCGATGGTGATTACTTCACACACGATTTTAGGTGCATTAGATGATGCACTTCGTCACAAGCAAGTTGAGGAATTTGCAGGTGTTTACGATGAGACACAAATGAACGCCATTGTCAAAAAATGGAAAAAATCACTTACAAGTAATGGGATTGCTACCACTTTTGAAGAGATCGCCACGCATTTAGCTGGAAAGGAATCAACTCCCTACACGCCAACTGGAAAACACAACTTCATGCACGATAAAGTTGTCGTTTGTGATGATGCTGTTTTGACTGGCAGCTTCAATTTTTCGCGAAGTGCGACCCAAAATGCTGAAAATATCCTCGTGATTCACGACAAAGGATTGGCAGATCGGTACAGCGATTATATCGATCTACTCGTCAAACAATATACCCATATCAGCCAATAGAATGCAAGTATATTGCATTGTAAGATTCAAGTGACAACGCACCCCATTTGTTGATTTTAGGTGTGAATTATTGTTGCAGAATGTTTTAGAAATATATTTGTTACATCACAACAAGTTACGCTGGAACTAAACTCAGCAGAGCCTGAGAAAAATTGGCTTTAGCTTTAGTTTAACAATTACTTGTCACCGCTCCGAAATTGTCATCGGGTGGGAAAATTTGAAAATACCTTTAATCTCAAGGAAGTTATCAATGTCTAGAAAACACAACCACAGCCATAGCTACAACCAAGCTCCGCACCCCCAAAACCCTCAACAAACACAACATTCACACCGACCGCTGCACGATAACCGCAATGGTCGAGGGAATTTTCCCAAGCCCAATCGCACTGGACAAAGTGTTAATTATAATGTCTTGAAGTGCCGCCCTGTCATCACTCAAAGTAGCCCTCAGATCCAACACGATCATTTGCAGGTGTTGCTAGAAATTGACAGCGGTACGCGCTACTGGATGACCATCAACATTCGATCTGGGCAAGACGAAGTATTCTACTCGATCGACGAGAATTATCAACATCCTATTACCCAGCGCATCCTCGCTGCCGATTTACCTCAAGGCTTCACACCTCTAGATAAGCAGCCAAACGGTCTGTCGCTCGATTACATTCGCGATAAGCTAGTAGATCTGAGTCAGATGGACAAACTCAAACAGACTGGCGATCCCAAAGACGAGGGGATTGCTGATATGCTCACGACCCTATTGTCTAATGTGAAGCGTGCTGCTGATGCCCGACTGTTTATCTTTGGCTCGCGGTTCGATGACGGTGCTCGGTTTAGCTCTTTCGATCTGGCTATTGGCATTCATGACATTCACATGAATCAGGGCAGTGGCGGCGGTCATGCTGGCAGTAATGGGATCTATCAAGATGGTGCTTTGTTGGCTTTCTATCCCGCCGAACAACGTTGGTCGGCGGTGTTCTTGAAGTTCGCCAGTCAGTCCGAACAGACTGACGATCGTGGCAATGCGATTGGCTAATGCAGAAAAATAGCGACGTTTTCAACCAGCTCACTCGTGAGGTAAATAGAAGCATTAAATATGCCTAAGAAGAAAATAACAATTAAGTGGCTTACCGAGCCAGAAGAACATGACTACCCAGCAGCTCAGTCATATTTGAGCCTAATTTACGATGAATCTATTACAACTGGTTATGTGGAAAAACTCAGACAAGCCCCGATCTCAGAATTTAAGGCAAAAGATATTTTTAGATCGTCTGGTCTGTCCTTGCTAGGGGTAAGTAATGGACATGTAGAAAAAGATCGTGAAAAAATCTCATCAGGACAAGAACTTGCTCCACTGCTTTTAGTTCGAGATTCTATTAATGGTAAACTCATTATTGCTGATGGCTATCACCGTTTGTGTGCGCTCTACTCATTTGATGAGGATGCTATCGTTCACTGCAAAATCATCTAGGGACAAAACTAAGGACGATAACAGTGTTTTGGGATAGCTGGATAAATGTTAAAATCTGCCAGATGGCATTTGCCCGAAAAGACAAGGACAAAAGTCAGGTTTCAAAGATGTAATTTAAAACTTGGCCGAACACGGTTCGATCGAGAGTGGCGGGACAGATATACTGCCTCAAATATTGTCACTTATTCTTGAAACATCTTCTGCATAATAATATACTAAGTAGTATTATTCTGGGCAGAGGATTTGTGTATGGAAATCGTAACTTTGACTGCTTTTCTGAGTCCATTTCTGCCAACGCTGTTAAAGCTGGGCGGTAAGGCAGTAGAGAAAGCTACCGAATCGGCATCGGGTAAATTTGGTGAGGCGGCTTATAAGAAGGCTGAGGCGGTGTGGGCGAGGTTGAGTCCCAAGGTGGAGGCGAAGGAATCGGCAAAGGAGGCGGCGATCGATGTAGCTAATAATCCTGAAGATGAAGATTCGCAGGCCGCAATGCGGGTGCAGTTGAAGAAGTTGCTGGAACAGGATGAGGAGTTGATGAAGGCGATCGAGCAAATTCTCAAAGAAGATGCGCCCGATGGTACTTCTGGCACCCAAATTGTCCAAAATGTCACGGGCGATCGGAACCAAGTAATCGGTCAGATGACGGGTGGTAAAGCGATCGGCAATATCACTGGCAATGTAACGCTCTAGATAAATGAGTCTTTATAAAATTAATGGAAGATCCAGCCTCTAATCCATCTAGCGATGATTCAGATCCCAGCCCGCAGATTCAGCAAGATCTGAAGGGTAATGATAATCAGGCGATTGGAGATATGCAAGGCAGTACCGCGATCGGTAAAATTGTCGGTAACGTTATTTATAACTATTACTACCGAGAAGAGGTCAAGACGACGATCGATGACACAGCCGAAACTGCTGAGTCCAATCCACTTCCTTGTCCTTATCGCGGTTTGTTTCACTTTGGGCCAGGGGATGCAGAATATTTCTTTGGTCGGGAAAGCTTTGTTGAAGAACTGGTAAAGGCAACGCAAACCCGTACTTTTATTCCCTTGCTGGGTGCGTCGGGGAGCGGCAAATCTTCAGTGATTTTGGCGGGATTAGTGCCTAAATTGCAACAGGCTGGTCATTGGCAGTTTACCCATTTTCGGCCTGGTTCCGACCCGTTTTATGCTGTGGCTGAGGCTCTGGTACCGCTGTACATGTCAGAGATCGATTCTACCGACAAAATTACCCAGGCGGGTAAGCTGGCTGAATCGCTGAAAGAGGGAACGCCCCTTGCTCGGATATTTAGTTCGATTCAACGCCAGCACCCGACCGATCGAGTGTTGCTGATTGCCGATCAGTTTGAGGAACTCTATACCCTCTGCACTGATGAGGCTATCCGCCGGAAATTCCTCGATACATTACTAGCTGGTATTGCCGCGCCTGCCGATCGCCTCCCGTTTGCTCCCTTACTGGTAGCCACGATGCGGGCAGATTTTTTGGGAAACGCGCTCTCCTATCGTCCCTTTGCGGATGTGTTGCAGAATGCCGACCTGAAACTTGGCCCGATGAATCGGGCAGAATTGACAGAGGCGATCGCTAAACCCGCAGAAATAGCAGGGCATCCCCTGGATTTGAGTACAGTCAATTTGTTAATCGAGCAAACAGCAGGTAGAGAAGGAGCTTTGCCGTTGCTCCAATTTGCCCTAACCCGAATTTGGGCAGGTTTAGCAACAGGAGCAGAACCCGCAGAGACGCTAAGATCGATCGGCGGTGTGGGTGGGGCTTTGGCTGGGGAAGCGCAACGAATTTATGACGGTCTTACCCTTGATGAACAGGGAATTGTGCGGCGGGTGTTTTTAGGGTTGGTGCAATTGGGGGAAGGGGCGAAGGATACTCGTCGTCGTATCGAGGTAGATCGATTGGTTTCCCATCGGGACAATCTAGAACAAGTGAAAAAGACAATCGCTCGGTTTGCTCACTATGAGGCTCGGTTAATTACCTTAGCAAATGATGGTGGTGTGGAGACTGCGGAAGTGACTCATGAAGCGTTATTTGACAACTGGCAGCAGTTAAAAGACTGGCTCGATGGCGGTCGCAGCGATCTGCGGTTTCAACGGCGGTTGGATGATTCTGTGATGGTTTGGCTGGATAATGGACGACCGGAGGGAAATTTATGGCGATCTCCCGATCTTGATTTATTGCGGCGTTATCAAGAACAGGCTGGGGACGACCTAACTCCCTTGCAATTGGAGTTTTTTCAGGCTTCGATCGATGCTGAACAAGCTCAAAAGGAAGCAGATAAAACAAGAGTTGAAACGGAGAAAAATCTTGCTGAAGCGAAACTGATAGCCGCAGAAGAACGGGTGCAAGCAGAGAAAAATCTTGTAAAGGCTGAAAAGCGACAAAAGCGACAAGTAGCGATAGCTCTGATTGTGACTTCAGGAGTAGCTATCTTTGCATTATCCCAGGTGCAACAAGTGCAGCGGCAACGTGTGGAACAATTAGTAGCCAATGCAAAAGTTTTGTTAGGTGATAAAGATCGGGTAGACGCTGTTATTAATGTCATAGCGGCAACGGGTTTAAGTCAGTCAGCCTTGGTACAATTTCCCGATCGACCTCAGTTCAATTCCGTAGACATTAGCTTGAGAAATGTTATGTTAACTGCTCTAGAGCAAAATAAATTAACAGGTCATAGCGATACTGTCTGGTCAGTAGCTTACAGTCCAGATGGTCAAAGGATTGTCAGCGGTAGTGGTGACAAAACAATCAGAATCTGGGATGCGAAGACGGGTCAACCTATCGGAAAACCTTTAACAGGTCATGAAGATGCCGTATTGTTAGTAGCATATAGTCCAGATGGTCAAAGGATTGTCAGTGGTAGCGGTGACAAAACAATCAGAATCTGGGATGCGAATACAGGTCAACCCATCGGAAAACCTTTAACAGGTCATAGTGATGCTGTCGCGTCAGTAGCATATAGTCCAGATGGTCGAAGGATTGTCAGTGGTAGTGTGGACAAAACAATCAGAATCTGGGATGCGAAGACGGGTCAACCTATCGGAAAACCGGTAATGTTCTGAATCTGTGGAAAGAAGTATCAGAGAAGCAAGATATAGCAGAGAGAAAGAAAAATGGTATTAGAACCTGTTCTGTGCCCAGCTTGTCAAAGTAGCGATGTCGTCAGACACGGATACTCAGGAGAAGGAA